>JAGNTI010000131.1:0-2917 GCA_017987615.1 Sediminibacterium sp.
CGCGTAAAAATAAACCCCAAAATACTTGGTAAATCCCTTCTGCTGCCTCACCTTTGCCGTCCATTTAAAACCAGCGGGATAGCGCTGGGTCATTAAAACTAAATATTATGAGTAAACTTCATTTCACCACCAAGCATGCAAACGCGGCTACTGTTCAGCACAACTGGTATGTGGTTGACGGTACTAATCAAACCGTAGGACGTATTGCATCAAAAATCGCGGCTGTTCTTCGTGGTAAGAACAAAGCGTATTACACTCCACACGTAGACTGTGGCGATTATGTTATTGTGATTAACTGCGAAAAAGTTGTTTTCACAGGAAACAAATTTCATGACAAACAATACATCAACTTCTCTGGCTACCCAGGTGGTAAAAAAGAAGAAGCTGCAGAAGATTTAATCAAGCGTCGTCCAGAAGTAATTATGGAAAGAGCGGTAAAAGGTATGTTACCTAAAAACCGTTTGGGTCGCAAGATGATCAAAAAGTTATTTGTTTATGCAGGTGCTGCTCATCAACATAGCGCACAGCAACCAAAAGAACTTACATTCTAAACCAATTACAAAACATTAATTCCAACATAAATGGAAAAACAAAAAAACGCAGTTGGTCGCCGTAAAGAAGCTGTAACCCGTGTATTTATTAGCAAGGGTGAAGGTAAGATCACTGTAAACGACAAAGACTATAAAGCTTATTTCCCACTTGTTTACTTGCAAAATCAAGTAGAAGCGCCTTTAAAAACTGCAGAAGTGGAAGGTAAATTTGACATCGTAATTAACGCACAAGGTGGTGGCCTTAAAGGTCAAGCCGAAGCTGCAAAGCTTGGTATCGCTCGTGCTTTATTAGAGATGAATCCTGAATTCCGCCCTACTTTAAAAGCAGCTGGTCAATTGAAGCGTGATCCACGTAGTGTTGAACGTAAGAAATTCGGTCACAAGAAAGCACGTAGAAGCTATCAGTTCAGCAAACGTTAATCAAACTTATACTCTAACAAATTATACAATCATACAATGGAAAATAATACTTCATTACAGCAACAACTTTTGGAGGCCGGCGTACACTTTGGTCACCTCAAAAAGAAGTGGAATCCTAAGATGTTACCTTACATCTTTGCTGAGAAGAAAGGTATTCACATTATTGACCTCAATAAAACAGTAGATCACTTACAAGAAGCTGCTGCCGCTGTTAAGCAAATTGCAAAGAGTGGTAAGAAGATCATGTTTGTTGCTACTAAAAAGCAGGCAAAAGAAATCGTGAGCGAATGTGCGAAGCGTGTAAACATGCCTTATGCAACTGAGCGTTGGTTAGGTGGTATGCTTACCAACTTTAACACAGTTCGTAAGAGCGTTAAAAAGATGCAAAGCATTGAAAAAATGTTAGCTGACGGAAGCGCAGAAAGCTTAACTAAAAAAGAGCGTCTTACTTTAAGTCGTGATAAAGAAAAAATGGAAAAAGTATTAGGTGGTATCGCGCAATTAGGCCGTTTACCAGCTGCACTTTTCTTAGTAGATATTGGTGTAGAACATATTGCACTTGCTGAAGCAAAACGTTTAGGCATTACAACTTTTGGTATGGTAGATACCAACTGTGATCCTAATAAAGTTGACTTTGCAGTACCTGCAAATGATGATGCAACAAAATCTATTGCAATCATTACCAACTACATCGTTGCTGCAATTGCAGAAGGTTTAGCAGAGCGTCAAGCATCTAAAGATGATGACGAGTCTGATGACTCAAACAACGAAAACGAAGCAAAAGCTCGTAGACTAGAAGCAGAAGCGCAAGCTGAAGCTGGTCGCGGCGGTCGCAGAGCACCTGCTAGCGCAGATGGTGCTGCTCCTAAGCGTCGTACCACAACAGGCACACGTCGTCCTGCTGGAAAATAAATTACAACTCAATTGGGCCATCACTTCAATACCTTTTGGTAATGACTTATGGCCCAATTTTTATAAAGCCTAAAAATTAATTATTATGAGTACTGTAAACATTACAGCCCAAGATATTAACAAGCTCCGTCAGGCAACTGGTGCGGGTATGATGGATTGCCGTAAAGCATTAACAGAATCTGCTGGTGATTTTGAAGCGGCTATTGATTGGTTAAGAAAGCAAGGTCAAAAAGTTGCTGCAAAACGTAGCGACCGTGAAGCAAAAGAAGGTGTGATTATTGCACAAACTTCTGCTGATAAAAAAGTTGGTTTTGTAGTTTGTATTTCTTGCGAAACGGATTTCGTTTCTAAGAATGCCGAGTTCGTTGCATTTGCGCAAAGCATTGCTGATGCTGCTGTTGCAAACGATGTAAAATCTGCTGAAGAATTAAATGAAGTGGTGATCAACGGCGCTAAAGTGTCTGATATGATCAATGATAAATTAGCTTCTATCGGTGAAAAAATTGGTGTTGCTAAATTTGAAAGAGTAGAAGCTGCTTATGTAGCATCTTATATCCACGGTGCAAACCGTATGGGTGTATTAGTAGGATTAAATAAAGAAGCAGCAGAAGCTGGTAGAGACGTAGCAATGCAAATTGCAGCGATGAATCCACTTGCTGTTGATGCAAATTCTATTCCTGCTGATGTTATCGAAAGAGAGCGTGCTATCATCATCGATACCATGAAAGAAGATCCTAAAATGGCTGGCAAACCAGACGAAATGGTTGCTAAAATTGCAGAAGGTAAAATCAATGCTTTCTTCAAAGAAAATACCCTTTTAGCGCAAGCTTTTGTTAAGGACGGTGGTATCAGCGTTGAGGCTTACTTAAAATCTGCTGGCGACGTTGTTGTTACAGAGTTTAAGCGTGTAGCTTTAGGTTAAATTGTAGTTTCAAACTGCTTATATATAGAGGCCCTTACGGGCCTCTATTTTTTTGCCTCGGTTTTCTTTGGCACTTGGCTAAAAATTGAGGTTATTTGCATATATAAATGAC
>JAGNTI010000131.1:3017-4398 GCA_017987615.1 Sediminibacterium sp.
GTTGGTTAATCAAATAAAAACTGGACACATGAAAAAATGGCTCCTTGTAATATTTATTGTTGTTGCTTCACAAGTAAATGCGCAACAAAAATTAAGTTTATCAGATGCCATTACTATTTCATTAAAAAATAGTTACGATATTGAACTGGTTAGAAACCAACTAGCCATTAGTAATATCAACAACAACCCGGGTGTTGCAGGAGCCTTGCCAACAGTGAATCTTACGGCTTCTGATAACGAACAAATTATTTCAATCAATCAAAAATTTCCAGACGCAAGCCGTAACACACAGCGTAATAATGTTGGATCTAATATTTTACAAATGGGTGTTACCGGAAGCATGCTACTCTATAATGGTAACCGTGTTGTAGCTACTCAAAAAAGATTGGCGCAATTAGAGCTACTCAATAAAAACGTACTCAATGCGCAACTTCAAAATACAATGGCACTTGTTAGTGTACGTTATTATGAAATTGTCCGTCAACAAGAGCTTTTAAAAACCATTCAAAAATCAATCGACGTTTTTCAAAAAAGATTGGATTTGTTAGAAGCGCGCAAAGAAGCAGGACTTGCGAACAATGCAGATATCTATCAGGCCAAGCTTGATTTAAATCAGCAAAAACAAGCGCTCCAAACACAGCATTTAATTATCAAGCAAAGTAAAGCAGACTTATTGCAGTCCATGATTCAGGCGCCGGATTCTGTTATTGTAATTGATGATAAAATTGCGATTGATAAAAATTTGTCTTTAGAAAATATCAAAGGGGCACTGCCTTCTAATCCAGACTATTTAGCAGCAGCTACTCAAATTACCATCAATCAACTCATCGAAAAAGAAACCGCTGCGCTTCGTATGCCATCTTTAAGAGCAACCACGGGTTTCAATTTGAATAGCAATAAAAGTGCAGCAGGATTTATCTTGCTCAACCAAAGCTATGGTCCATTTTTTGGTGTCAACCTTAGTGTGCCGCTTTATAATGGTTCAGTATTTAAGCGTCAGGGTCAAGTTGCCGCAATCAATACAAGAAGTGCAAAACTCCAACAAGAAAATCTAGCGCTTACTTTAGAAACAAACGCCGTTAAAACATTTAACGCCTATACCAACGCACTTGCACAACTACAAACAGAAACAGATAACTATGCGCTTTCTAGTCAGTTACTAGATTTAGTGATGCAAAAATTTGAACTTGCACAGGCCACCATTATTGAAGTGCGTCAGGCGCAACAAAGTTTTGAAAATGCTGGCTACCGTTTAGTAAACCTTCAGTACACTGCAAAAATTGCAGAAATAGAACTAAATAGACTTGTAAGCAAATTGGCTTTATAATTTTTATACATCCTGTATGCATGTTACCTCTAAATTACCGAGTACCGGCATTAG
>JAGNTI010000132.1 GCA_017987615.1 Sediminibacterium sp.
TCCTCATCATCAAATAGTTTTGATCAGCAATTAAGAAACGTGCTTGGTTTTAAACCAGGTAAATTACTCTTGTATTCTACTGCACTAAGTCACCGTTCTGTAAAAGAAACTGCGGAGGCAAACAATGAACGTTTAGAGTATTTAGGCGATGCTGTATTAAGTGCTGTAGTTGCAGATTATTTATTTAAAAGATACCCATACAAAGGCGAAGGTTTTTTAACTGAGATGCGCAGTAAGATGGTGAACAGGCAGCAGCTGAATGATGTTGCATTAAAAATGGGTCTTCGAAAATTAACCATGTACAATAAATTTGACAATGCTTTAAAAGGAAGTCAAATTTTTGGTAACACGCTAGAAGCCTTGGTGGGAGCGGTTTACCTAGATCAAGGATATAGTAAAACGCAGTCGTGGGTACTCAAGCAAATTGTGATACCACATATGTTTGTAGACGATCTAGAACAGATCGATATTAATTTGAAAAATAAATTAATTGGCTGGGCTAGTAAAAATGGAAAGGTATTAGACTTCGAACTCGTAGAGGAAAAAATGGAAGGCACACGCAGGCTTTTTACCATTCATGTTACCATCGACGGCGAAGTGATTGCACTTGGAAAGGGCTACAACAAAAAAGATGCGAGTCAAGTAGCTGCGCAAGTAGCCGTAGAAAAATTAGCGCTGTAATTTTAGCGCATCCATTTTATTTCGCTTCAATAATTTCTTGACAAAGTTCTACAAGCACCCCACCCGTATCTTTTGGGTGTAAAAAACAAACCCACTTATTGTCGGCGCCTCTTTTGGGAGCATCTTGGAGTAGGGTAAAGCCTTCGGTTTGCATGCGGGCCATTTCGGCATAAATATCTTCTACTTCATAAGCGATATGATGAATGCCTTCCCCCTTTTTATCAATATACCTGGCGATAACGCCCTCAGGATCTGTTGAGCACAAAAGTTCAATTTTACTTTCGCCCACTTTAAAAAAAGCGGTATTTACCTTTTCGGAGGCCACCAACTCCTGTTTGTAGCAACTCGTGTTTAACATTTTCTCGTATAATGGCACCGAAACTTCAAAATTTTTGACCGCAATTCCAATATGTTCGATTTTTTTCATGACGGACCCGTTTTTGCTTTTACGAATTGAGAAAAAATGAGTGTTTGAACCCCTTTTGACCCGCAATTATAAACCTATTGCAGTACTTTCGTGTTTATAAGTCAAGCAAATTTCAGAATATTATGTTGAAGTTACCTATTTACCTAGATAATAATGCCACAACCCCAATGGATCCAAGGGTTTTAGAGGCTATGATTCCTTATTTTACCGAGCATTTTGGTAATGCCGCAAGCCGTAACCACCCTTTTGGATGGGAAGCTGAAGAAGCGGTGGATTATGCACGTGAGCAAGTAGCTAAACTTATTGGTGCCGACCCTAAAGAAATCATCTTTACGTCGGGCGCTACAGAAGGTGATAACCTTGGTATCAAGGGTGTGTATGAAATGTATGCTAGCAAAGGCAACCATATCATTACTTGCACAACCGAGCACAAAGCGGTATTAGATACCTGTAAACATATTGAGCACTTAGGTGGTGAGGTAACTTACCTTCCAGTGGCTGCCAATGGTTTAATTGATTTAACAGCTCTTGAGGCTGCTATTAAGCCAACCACTATTTTAATTGCGATCATGTACGCCAACAACGAAATTGGTGTAGTGCAACCCGTTAAAGAAATTAGCGCGATTGCTAAAAAGCATGGTGTATTATTTTTCTCTGATGCAGTACAAGCTGTTGGTAAAATTCCAGTAGACGTAAATGCAGACGGTATTGATATTATGGCATTTACAGCGCATAAAATGTATGGTCCTAAAGGGATTGGTGCACTTTATGTACGTCGTAAAAACCCACGTGTTAAAGTTACTGCCCAAATGGACGGTGGCGGACACGAAAGAGGTATGCGTAGTGGTACTTTAAACGTTCCTGGTATTGTTGGATTTGGTAAAGCATGTGAACTTGCTAGACTAGAAATGGCAGCCGACGCTGAGCGTTTAAGCAAGCTAAGAGATAAGCTGGAAGCGGCTTTAACACAAATAGACGAATCTTACGTAAATGGTAGCACCGAGCACCGTTTACCACACGTTGCAAATATTTCTTTCAAATATGTAGAAGGAGAAGGCTTAATGATGGGCTTTAATAAAACCATCGCACTTTCTTCAGGTTCTGCTTGTACTTCTGCATCACTAGAGCCTAGCTATGTATTAAAAGCTTTAGGATTAGGGGATGATTTAGCACATAGTTCACTTCGTTTTGGACTTGGAAGATTTACAACCGATGAGCAAATTGAGTACACCATTAAAGCGGTTACTGATACGGTTTTAAAACTTCGTGAAATGAGCCCACTATGGGAAATGTTTAAAGAAGGTATTGATTTAGATTCTATCGAATGGGCGCACCATTAATATTAAAAATTATTATTTTTACCCTTTCAAAATAAATATATGGCATACTCAGAAAAAGTTATCGATCATTATAGCAATCCTAAAAACGTAGGAACTCTAGATAAAGCAAAAAAGAATGTAGGCACTGGTTTAGTAGGTGCTCCAGAATGTGGCGACGTTATGAGACTTCAAATTGAAGTAGACGACGCTTCTGGTGTTATCACAGACGCTAAATTCAAAACCTTTGGATGTGGCTCTGCTATTGCTTCTTCATCACTTGCAACCGAGTGGTTAAAAGGTAAAACAGTAGATCAAGCTGTTGCTATTGACAACATGGATTTAGTAGAAGAACTAAATTTACCGCCAGTAAAAATTCACTGTTCTGTATTAGCTGAAGACGCTATCAAAGCGGCTATCAATGACTACCGCACTAAAAACGGTTTAGAAGCATTACAGTTTGAAGAAAAAGGCGTTCACTAATATTATTTAACCGAGCATTCATTTCCAAATGGTAGCTACCGAAAATACAATCTATGTTAGCGAAAAGGCTAAATCCAAAGTTTTACAACTGATGGAGGATGCTGGCGTTACCGGGGATAGCAGTTATTTTTTGCGTGTAGGTGTTGTTGGGGGTGGATGCTCTGGTCTTAGTTATAAGCTAGATTTTGACAACGAGATTAAACCCATGGATCAGGTTTTTGAAGACAATGGGGTTAAAGTAGTTACCGATCTTAAAAGCTTTTTATACCTCGTTAATACCGAGCTCGATTTCTCTGATGGCCTGAACGGTAAAGGTTTTTATTTCAATAACCCCAATGCCAGCCGTAGTTGTGGCTGTGGGGAAAGCTTTTCTGTATAATTTAACTTTTTACTTTTTAAGATTGCCTAAGAACAAGTAGTTTTGGGCCATGCTTAATATTAGCCTCAAAGAGTGGAAGCAGTTTTTTACAAGCCTTACAGGCTATATTGCTCTCTGCATTTTTTTACTACTCACGGGTCTCCTTTTATTTGTTTTTCCGGATACTAGCATTTTAGAAATGGGTTATGCAACCCTTGCTGGTTTTTTTAATATCGCCCCTTGGTTACTCATTTTTATGGTTCCTACCATTACCATGCGCAGTTTTTCTGAAGAGTACAAGTCGGGGACTTTTGAATTACTAAAAACATTACCCATTCGCCCAGCTGTTTTGGTTTGGGGGAAATATATAGGCGCACTCCTTGTTGTACTTTGTTTACTTGCACCAACGCTACTATATGGTGTTGCAGTAGAATCACTTTCTGCAGTGGGCGGCATAGACATGGGCGCCACTGCTGGGTCTTACTTGGGGCTTTTTTTACTTGCTGCTGTATTTGTTTCAGTAGGTATTTGCGTGAGTTGTTTCACAAACAATACCGTGGTTGCTTTTATTGGCGCTGCCTTTACTTGTTATTTATTATTTGCAGGGTTCGAAGCAGTGAGTAAACTTTCTTTTTTTGAAGGTAAATTTGCTTACTACACAGAATTGTTGGGCATTAAATTTCATTACAAAAGTATTAGTAGGGGCGTGATACGACTAGATGACCTCGTTTATTTTTTTGCACTCATAGCTGCCTCCTTGCATATCACCAAGCAAAATATTATTAAGCGCTAATTGCACCTATAAAATATGTTTCAAAAATATTCAAATATCATTGTTGGGTGCTTACTGGTTGCTATCATTTATGCGTCCAATGCTTGGCTGCATGGTAGTCTAGACCTCACTGAAGAAAAGCGTTACAGCTTGAGTGATGCTACAAAAAAACTATTGGATAAAAAGCTGGACAGCGCCATTACGATCGAGGTTTTTTTATCTGGCAACTTACCTGCCGATTATAAAAAATTAAATATCGCTACTGCCGAAATTTTAGAAACATTTGCCGC
>JAGNTI010000133.1 GCA_017987615.1 Sediminibacterium sp.
GCTAGTAGACATACAGCGGGCGCCATTATTGGTTCTGCATATATTAGAGCGCTTGAAAATAGTACAGATGTAACTGCTACTACCGCTCAATTTTTATCATCTATAACGGGTAAATCATAGTATGAATGTTGCAATTGTAAAATATAATGCAGGAAATATATTATCAGTTACCTATGCGCTTGAAAGACTCGGTATTAGTCCGGTTGTAACAGATAATATAGAGGAATTGCAAAAAGCGGACCGAGTTATTTTTCCGGGTGTAGGAGAGGCGAGTACAGCCATGGCGTATTTAAAAGAAAGAAGTTTAGATGCCGTTATTAAAAACCTGGAGCAGCCGGTATTGGGCATTTGTTTAGGGATGCAACTACTATGTTCCTATTCGGAAGAAAACAACACCAACTGTTTATCTGTATTTGATGAGCGTGTGGTTTCATTTTTAGCCAATGGAGCCGATAAAATCCCCCAAGTTGGTTGGAATACCATAAGTGATTTTTCGTCAGAATTATTTAAAGGTCTCCCTGCAAATGCCTATTGTTATTTTGTGCACGGGTATTATGCAGCCCTTGGGCCTGATACTATTGCCACTACAAATTATATATTACCCTATAGTGCGGCACTTCACAAAAATAATTTTTACGGCGTACAATTTCATCCCGAAAAAAGCGCAGCTGTTGGAGAAAAAATATTACAAAACTTTTTAGATATTATATAAGATGCAAATCATACCTGCTATAGATATTATTGATGGAAAATGTGTTCGTTTAACAGAGGGTGATTATGCGCAAAAAACCATTTATAACGAAAACCCATTAGAAGTTGCAAAAGCCTTTGAAGCAGCTGGCATACAGCGTTTACATTTGGTTGATTTGGATGGCGCTAAAGCTGGTGCTGTTAAAAATTGGAAAGTGCTTGAAAGCATTGCGCTTAATACAAAATTAGTAATAGATTTTGGAGGTGGTATAAAAACCGATGATGATGTGGCGCTTGTATTTGAAAGGGGCGCGACGCTTGCTACCATTGGTAGTATTGCGGTAGCCAATCCTACTCTTTTTTTAAGTTGGGTGAATGTATATGGTGCTGATCGGTTTTTTTTAGGAGCAGATGTTAAAGACAATTGCATTGCCGTTAATGGTTGGATGCAAACATCAAACATAGCAATCGAATCATTTATAGGTGATTACCTTGCAAAAGGCATTTCCAATATTTTTTGTACCGACGTTTCAAAAGATGGTAGGCTAGAAGGCCCTTCCACTGCACTTTATCAGTCACTGATTCAGTTATTTCCTAATCTAAAACTCGTAGCAAGTGGTGGAGTGAGTTCATTACAAGATTTAGAAACACTTGATGCGATTGGTTGTGCAGGGGCCATTGTAGGTAAGGCAATTTATGAAAACCGTATTTCACTAGAATCGTTACAAAAGTTTAATGCATAACTCATTTTTATGTTAGCAAAAAGAATTATCGCCTGTTTGGATATTAAAAATGGAAGAACCGTTAAAGGCGTCAATTTCGAAAATATTAGAGACGCTGGTGATCCTGTCGAGCTAGGCGCTTTTTATGCAGCAGCTGGTATAGATGAACTGGTTTTTTTAGACATTACGGCTACCAATGAAAAACGTAAAACCTTAGCGGATTTAGCAAAAAAAATTGCAGCGGTTATTAATATTCCATTTACTGTAGGTGGAGGTGTATCAAGTATCGAAGACGTGCGCGTATTATTACAAAATGGTGCCGATAAAATTGCAGTC
This sequence comes from Sediminibacterium sp., assembly GCA_017987615.1. Classification (GTDB taxonomy): domain Bacteria; phylum Bacteroidota; class Bacteroidia; order Chitinophagales; family Chitinophagaceae; genus Sediminibacterium. The sequence continues at coordinate 1,749 of JAGNTI010000133.1, forward strand.
AATTCGGCTGCATTTAAAAATCCATCACTCATCGCTAGTTTAGCAAAAGAATTTGGGAGTCAGTGTATTGTGGTAGCAATTGATACCAAACAAGAAGCGGATGGACAGTGGTATGTTTATTTAAATGGCGGAACGGTTCCCACCACAACTACTTGCCTTGCTTGGGCTAAAGAAGCAGCAACACTTGGGGCTGGTGAAATTCTATTAACATCCATGAATCATGATGGCACCAAAGCAGGCTTTGCTTTAGATATTACTGCTGCTATTTCTAATGCGGTTTCAATTCCGGTTATTGCGTCAGGTGGTGGCGGAACCATGGAGCATTTTGAAGCTGTTTTTAAGGCCGGAGCGGCTGATGCAGCACTTGCAGCCAGTATCTTTCATTTTAAAGAAGTAGAGGTAGCTGCTTTAAAATCATTTTTATTAGACAAAGGGTTGCCAATTAGGCTTTAATTTTTACATTTACACATAGTTATGTTAGACAAAATTGATTTTTCAAAATATGCGGATGGACTGGTGCCAGCCATTGTTCAAGACATTGAAACCAGTAAGGTTTTGATGCTTGGATTTATGAATGCTGCCGCTATCGAAACAACCCTCTCAACAAAAAAAGTTACTTTTTTTAGCAGATCTAAAAATAGACTTTGGACAAAAGGGGAAGAAAGTGGTCATTTTTTGAATTTCAAAGAAATGCTACTTGACTGTGATGCGGATGCGCTTTTAGTAAAAGTAGTTCCGGTTGGACCTACTTGTCATAATGGTACTGATACCTGCTGGGGAGAAGAAAACAATGCTGCTCATTTTTTAACCTATCTAGAAACTGTAATTGCTAGCCGTAAAAATGATAGCCCAGATAGCTCTTACGTAGCTTCTTTGTTTTCAAAAGGGATCAATAAAATGGCACAAAAAGTAGGTGAAGAGGCGGTGGAGCTTGTTATTGAGTCTAAAGATGACAATGAGCTTTTGTTTTTAAATGAAGCATCTGATTTGCTATTCCACTATTTAATTTTGTTGCAAGCAAAAGGGTACAGTTTGAAAGATGTTATTGAAATTTTAAAAAATAGACATAAAAAATAGAATCTCCTAATAGACTCAAATAATAAGTATGCGTAAACTATTTATATACACACTCTCAATTTTATTTGCTATTCAATCTGCAATGGCTGCGGATTTTACCGTAACGGGAAAAATGAAAGGATTGACAAATGGAAGTACTGCCACTTTAAAAAATGTTTTTAATGGACAATCCCTTGCTACTGCTACTATAGCGGATGGCGCCTTTGTATTAAAGGGGAATGTAAATGAAGGGATGCTTTTGCAACTTGCGTTTTCTGCAGCACCTCAAATAAATATAGAAATGTTTATTGGTAATGAAACTGTTTTAATTGATGGTGATATAGCTGTTCCAGATCAAATAAAATTAACTGGATCCGTATTGCAACAGACCTACGAAAAATTTAGACTTCAGTTTGTGCCATTAAAAGATAAGCTAAACGCTATTGTGCCACTTATTCAAGCGGAAACCGCACAAACGCCAAAGAGAGATTCTCTGATTGGTTTATTTAATAGTTATAAGCAAGTACTTTTAAATGAAACGGTAGGATTTGTAAATGCAAACCCAGCATCTGTGGTAAGTTCATTTGCACTATATGCAGTTGGGCCTTTATTTTCAGGGCCTGCGGAACTCGAGAGTAAGTTTAACGCACTACAGCCTGCTGCTCAAAAAGGTTATTTTTCTGAAATGATTGTGAAATCTGTAAACGATTCAAAAATTGGACAAATTGGTTCTATGGCTACTGATTTCACACAAAATGATCAAAATGGCAAGCCTGTTAAATTGTCTTCTTTTAAAGGCAAGTATGTACTTATAGATTTTTGGGCAAGTTGGTGCAGACCTTGTAGACAAGAAAATCCAAATGTTGTTGCAGCATACAATAAGTATAAGTCAAAAAACTTTACTGTATTGGGCGTTTCATTAGATCAAGATAAAAATGGTTGGATTCAGGCAATTGCTGCCGATAAACTTACCTGGACACATGTAAGTGATTTAAAATACTGGAGTAATGAAGTAGCACAATTGTACCGCATTCAAAGTATCCCTGCTAACTTATTATTGGATCCTACCGGAAAAATTATTGGAAAAGATTTGAGAGGTGAAGAGCTCTTACAAAAATTAGCATCTATTTTAAAATAAGTTAGCATAGGTCTCTGCGTCAAATCCAATGGCTATTATTTTGCCCTTTTTGGTTACGATGGGTCTTTTAATTAAACTGGCATTTTCTATAAGTACGGAAATGGCTGTATTTGCTTTTGCGCATTTAGCCTGATCTACTGGACTTAGTTTTTTATAGGTAGCAGATTTTGTATTTACAATCAGCGTAAAATCTTGTTGCGACATCCAGTCTTTTAATAGGGTAGCTGTTACTCCTTCTTTTTTGTAGTTATGAAACACATATTCAATTTTGTGTTTTGTAAGCCAGTCTAAACTCTTTTTTACCGTATCGCAATTGGGGATGCCGTAGATCGTTAACATGGTTGCCGATTATTTGCATA
>JAGNTI010000014.1 GCA_017987615.1 Sediminibacterium sp.
GGCACATTGTGATCAGCAGTTGCTACAATTTGAGATGGTCTAAAAATTGAAATACCTCTGTCCTCAATACCTTTAAAAGCTTGCGGGCTGGTTACTTCATGGATAAAATGTTTATCGATATATAGTACCGACGGACCATCTGTAACTTCCTGTACAATATGCGTATCCCAAATTTTTTCAAATAATGTTTTTCCCATAACGCGTTTCTTTTCTTCTAATTAATTTACAAGCGCTGCTGTATGCGCGGTTGCTAGTGCTTGCAAATCTTCTTCCATCACTTCTTTTTTTGTATCAGCTACTTGTAAAAAAGAAGGATATAAAATATCGATATCGTTTCTATCAAATTGAAAACCTAATTTTTGAAAGCGGTATGCAAGTGCACTTCTACCACTTCTTGCTGTAAGTACAATTTTACTTCCTTCGGCGCCAACGGCTTCTGGATTAATAATTTCGTAGGTTTCGGCACTCTTTAAAAATCCATCCTGATGAATACCTGACGAATGTGAAAATGCATTGGCACCCACAATGGCTTTATTGGGTTGCACACCCATACGCATGATATCAGACACTTCACGACTAATTGGATTGAGCATCGTCGCATTTACATTTGTATAAAAACCTAATGAAGCGTGTTGTTTTAAAATCATCACAACCTCTTCAAGTGCAGTGTTACCAGCACGTTCACCAAGTCCGTTGATGGTGCACTCAATTTGTCTAGCACCACCAATAACACCTGCAATAGAATTCGCTGTTGCAAGTCCTAAATCGTTATGGCAATGACAAGACAACACGGCTTTGTCAATATTTGAAACGTTGTTTCTTAAAAAAGCCATTTTTTCGCCGTACTGATGTGGTAGGCAATAACCCGTTGTGTCCGGAATATTTACCACTGTTGCACCAGCTGCAATAACGGCTTCCACTACGCGCGCCAAATATTCATTGTCTGTTCGGCCTGCATCTTCTGCAAAAAATTCTACATCGTCTGTAAAGTTGCGAGCCCACTTTACGGCCTGCTTTGCTCTTTCAATAATTTCTTCGCGGGTGGCATTAAATTTGGCTTTGATATGAAAATCAGAAGTACCAATACCTGTATGTATGCGTGAACGCTTGGCATGCTTTAATGCTTCGCCAGCCACTTCAATATCCTTTTGAACCGCACGTGTTAAACCACAAACGGTTGCATTTTTTACCAGCTTTGCAATTTCAGACACCGACTCAAAATCGCCGGGGCTAGAAATGGGGAATCCTGCCTCTATAATATCAACCCCCAGGGCCTCCAATTTAAGCGCTAAACCTACTTTTTCTTTGGTATTTAGCTTACAACCAGGCACTTGCTCCCCGTCTCGAAGGGTGGTATCAAATATGTATACTTGTTCAGCCATGAAAAGACGTTTTCCGAATTTACCATTACTTAAATGGCCAAAAAGTGCAAAATTGGGCTTATTTTACACTGTATAAGAAGCTATAAATGATATTAAGTAATTGATTATCAAATACTTAATAGACATCTAATTACCATGCCCAACAGGAGTACCGATACCTTATTTCAACTGATACAGTCGTTAGAACGCGCCGAAAAGCGTCATTTTAAGCTGTTTATGAAAACCGATGCAGCAAATGGCGACCTTAAAGTGGTGCAGCTTTTTGACGCACTCGACAAAATGGCCCATTACGACGAAGAAGTCCTACTCCAAAAAAACGATTTCATCCAAAAAAGTCAGCTCTCCAACCTTAAAGCAAGGTTATACCAAGAAGTGCTGGCTAGTTTACGAGATCTTAAAAAAGACAGTAACATAGATTTACAATTGCATGAGCAACTAGATTTTGCGCGTGTACTGTATAACAAGGGACTTTATTTACAGAGTCTGAAAATACTTGACAAGGTTAAAGAGCTTGCGAAAGCAAACAACCAAGTCACTTATATTTTACAAGTTCTTTTTTTAGAAAAGAAAATTGAAGCCCTGCACATTACAAGAAGCATACAGGATAGAGCCGATTTATTAACGCAGGAAGTGGAGGATGTAAATTTGAAATTAGCCAGCATTGGAAAATTATCAAACATCTCATTACAACTCTATAGCTGGTATATAAAAAACGGACACGCCCGAAATGACAATGACAAAGCGGCCGTAGAAATTTTATTCAATCCAGCAATCATAGAAGCATCTAAAGATTGTGAAGGCTTTTATGAAAAGCTTTACAAATACCAGTGCTACTGCTGGTACGCCTTTATTTTACAAGACTTCTTACTCTATTATAGGTACTGTCAAAAATGGGTGGATTTATTTGAGACAGAACCAAAAATGATTGAAAATGAAACGGCGCATTATATCAAAGGCATGCACAATTTAATGAGCGCCCATTTTGATTTACGCAATTATCATAAATTTAATGATACCATTTGTAGATTTGAAGCCTTTACGCAAACACCTACGGTTCTAGAAAATCAAAACAACAAAATTCAAACATTTGTATACCTGAACCTTTCAAAAATTAACCGCCATTTTATGGAAGGTACTTTTGAAGCAGGTATTGCAGAGATTCCGCTAATAGAAGAAAAATTAACGGAGTACGAACTCTATTTAGATAGACACCGTGTACTTGTATTCTATTATAAATTTGCCTCCTTATATTTTGGTGCAGGCAATTACAGCATGAGCATCGACTATTTAAATAAAGTCATCGATTTAAAAGGTGATTTGAGAACAGACCTACGTTGCTATGCCAGACTCCTACACCTTATTGCGCATTACGAACTTGGCAACTTTGAGATTTTAGAATACTTGCTAAAATCGGTAACCAGATTTATGGCAAAAATGGAAAATTTAGGACTTGCCGAAGCCGAAATTTTTAGTTTCTTAAAACGCTCGTTTAGATTACAGCCAAATGCACTTAAACCGGCTTTTATTAAACTCTTGGAAAACCTTAAAGAAGTAGAAAAAGACAAACTAGCTTCTCGTGCCTTCATGTACCTCGACGTTATTTCTTGGCTAGAAAGTAAAATAGAAGGTAAAGAAGTACAAGATATCATCAGAGATAAATACCTTAGATCCATTAAAGAATAAATTATGCTTAAAAAATTATTGAGCAGTATCCTAGTTCTACAAATATGTTTTGTAGCAGGTGCCCAAATTACCAAAGCGCCACTAGTTAAAGAAGGCGATGGTCCTTACACGCAACTCATTATTAGAGGCGTTACACTTATCAATGGTACCGGCGCACCGCCCTTTGGTCCAGTAGATATTGTAATTGAAAAAAATAGAATTGTAAAAATTCAAAACGTAGGTAGTCCAAGCTTACCTATCAATGCTGCGCGCAGACCTGCATTAAAAGAAGGTGGTAAAGAAATCAATTGCGAAGGCATGTATGCCATGCCAGGCCTCATTGATATGCATGGTCATATTGGTGGAAAAGAACAAGGCACACCAGCAGAGTATGTTTTTAAATTATGGATGGCACATGGTATCACTACCATTAGAGACCCATCGGCAGGCAATGGCCTTTCATGGGTATTAGATCATAAAGCAAAATCTTTAGAGAACACCATTACAGCACCTCGCATATTTGCATATACTGCTTTTGGACAAGGAAGTAAATCACCTATTACAAATGCAGAAGAAGCGAAAACATGGGTAAGAGAAAACGCTAAAAATGGCGCCGATGGAATTAAATTTTTTGGTGCACCTCCAGAAGTGATGGACGCTGCTATCAGAGAAAATAAAGCATTAGGGCTCCGCTCTACTTGTCACCACGCACAAGTAGACGTAGCTAGATGGAACGTTGTTAATTCTGCAAAAGCGGGCATGACTAGCATGGAACACTGGTATGGATTACCAGAGGCATTATTTGAAGATAAAACCATTCAAAACTTCCCAGCCGATTACAACTACAACAACGAAGAACACCGTTTTGAAGAAGCAGGAAAATTATGGAAGCAAGCAGCAGCGCCGTATACACCACACTGGAATAAAGTGATGAATGATTTACTCGCTGTAGATTTTACATTAGATCCAACCTTTAATATTTACGACGCCAATAGAGATTTACATCGCGCACGTAGAGCCGAGTGGCACGAAAATTATACACTACCATCGCTATGGAAATTTTATGAGCCTTCATTTCAATCGCACGGTTCATACTGGGTAAACTGGGGCACCGAGCAGGAAGTAGAATGGAAAAATAATTACAGACTATGGATGACTTTTGTAAATGAATATAAAAACAGAGGTGGTCGTGTAACGGCAGGATCTGATAATGGATTTATTTATGAAACCTATGGCTTTGGATATATTAGAGAATTAGAACTACTTCGTGAAGCCGGATTTCATCCATTAGAAGTCATTAGATCTGCAACCTTATATGGTGCACAAGCACTTGGTCAAGAAAAAGATTTGGGAAGTGTAGAAGTTGGAAAACTTGCAGACATTGTAATTGTAAATGCCAACCCTCTCAAAAATTTACAAGTACTATACGGCACGGGTGCGGTGCATTTAACACCTGATAATAAAATTACAAGAATTGGTGGCGTACAATACACTGTAAAAGACGGTATTGTTTATGACGCTAAAAAATTACTACGCGACGTAAAAAACATCGTTGACGTAGAAAAGAAAAAAACAAACTGGCAGTTAAAACAACCAGGCGTAGAATAAAATATACCAACGCAGCTATTGAAAGCCTGCCGTATTATTCGGCATAAATACTTTCAATAGCTGCTTTACAATTTTCCATCACCACTTTTCGCTTTAGGCTTAATTTAGGCGTCATCTCGCCAGACTCTACCGTCCACTCTTTATCTAATAACGCAAACTTTTTAACTTGCTCTACGTGGTTAAAAAAGGTATTATACTCAGCAATAATGCCATCAAATAATGCTATCACTTTTGGATTTGCCACAGCAGCAGCATTTGTAGTGTATTCAATACCCTCGTCTTCCATCCAAGTTTTTAAAGTTCCAAAAGATGGTACAATAAGTGCTCCAACAAATTTACGATCGGCACCTACCACCATAAACTGCTCAATAAAGGGACTTTCTTTACACTTGTTTTCGATAGGCTGTGGTGCTACATATTTACCGCCACTTGTTTTAAAGAGTTCTTTTTTACGGTCGGTGATTTTTAAGAAAATATCGTTTTCAAAAACACCAATATCGCCGGTATGGAGCCATCCATCTATCACTGCTTCTGCCGTTAAATCTGGACGCTTATAATAACCCACCATCACACTTTCGCCTGCTACACATATTTCACCATCGGATTCAATTTTCACTTGTATGCCATTAATTACAGGGCCAACGGTACCAAATTTGGTGCCGCCCAGTGCCTTGCGATTCACACTTATTACTGGACTATTTTCGGTTGGACCATATCCTTCAAATACCGGAATTTTAGCAGCGTTAAAAATGCGGAGCAGTTTTACCTGACAAGCCGCACCACCTGTTACAATAAATGAAACGTTACCACCAAGGGCGTCACGCCATTTTGTAAAAATGAGTTTGTTGGCAATCGCTAATTGCAGGTTATACCAAAAACCACCGCTTTGTATATTGTCATATTTTTCACCAAGCGCCACTGCCCAAAAAAATAATTTTTTCTTGATGCCAGTTTGCTCGGCGCCCTTGGCCATTATTTTTTCAAATACTTTTTCCAGTAGGCGCGGTACCGTTGTAAAGCCATCTGGTTTAATTTCTTTTAAATTATCACCAATGGTATCCAGGCTTTCGGCGTAATAAATAGAAATGCCACTGTACAAATAAATGTAGGTGACCATTTTTTCAAAAATGTGATTGAGCGGTAAAAAGCTAAGCACTTTAGAATCTGGCGCGTCTTCAAAAGGAAAACTCTCTTTTGAAAACATCACATTGCTATAAATATTTTGATGACTCAGCATCACACCTTTAGGAACACCCGTTGTACCGGATGTATAAATGATAGTTGCTAACTGAGTAACCGGAATTGTTTTTTTAATACTTGCTACTTGATCTAGCAGTGCCGGTGTTGCTGCATTTGTAAGTGAAGTCCAGTGCACCGCACCTTCTATAGCATCAAATGTATAAATACCTTTAATAGAAGACACTTTTGAGGCAACTGATTTTACTTTTTCATACAACTCCAGGTTGCTTACAAAAACATACCCAACCGCTGCATCATTTAAAATAAATTCTACTTCGATAGGATTGGTTGTTGGATATAAGGGAACTAAAATAGCCCCAATTTGTTGGCAAGCAAGGTCTGTAAAAACCCACTCAGGCCTATTGCTACTCATGATAGCAATTTTATCACTGGACTCGGGGGTAAAGTTATGACCACTAACACCTAGCGATATCAATCCGGCGCTTAATGCATCTACAGTACTTGCTACATCCGCAGTACTATATGTTTTCCAAACACCTTTTTCTTTGGCAGCAAGCATGTCCTTTTTTGGAAAATGATCTAGCTGATGATCGAGGCAATCAAACAATCGTTTCATATGCATGGCATGTGTTTATACTACTCGTAAATAAGATGGGTTAATAAACCATCTCTTAATTTAGGCTCAAACCAAGTGCTTTTTGGAGGCATTACATTTCCTGTATCCGCAATCGCAAATAACTGATCAATCGTAACAGCATACAAACTAAATGCTGCCGCAAATTGACCATTGTCTACTCTATCGGCGAGTACCTGAAGTCCTCTAATACCACCCACAAAATCTACACGAGAATCAGTACGTGGATCAGCAATACCTAGTATACCATCCAAAATATTGTTTTGTAAAATAGTTACATCTAAAATACCAATTGGATCTTCGGTAAAAGTACCAGGCTTAGCAGTGAGTTTATACCAACTTCCGTTTAAGTACATGCCTATATCATGAAGTGTTGCTGGCTTAAATGGCTCTTTAGACAACTGCTCAACATCAAATTGTTTTGCTACCGCCTCTAAAAATGCTGCAGGCGTTAACCCATGTAAATCCTTTACCACACGGTTGTAATCCATGATGTACAACTGATTGGAAGGAAATAAAGTGGTTAAAAAATAATCCGCATTTTTACCAGCATTGGCACCTAGAGCAGCGCGCACTTTTGCAGCAGATGCAGCTCTATGATGTCCATCAGCAATATAGGTACATGGAATTTCATTTTGAAATATGGAGCTGATTTCTTGAATAGTAGACTCATCATTTACCACCCAAATGGTATGCTGAATTTGATCATCAGCTTCAAAATCATAGACCGCTGTTTTTGTTTTTTTCCAGTTTTCGATGAGTGCATCTAAACCAACATTATTGCGGTAAGCTAAAAATACATTACCCGTTTGAGCGCCCGATGTTTTGATATGATTGATGCGGTCTAGTTCTTTTTCTGGTCTTGTAAACTCGTGCTTTTTGATAATGTCATTTTCATAATCATCCACACTACTTACACATACAAGTCCGGTTTGAGACCTACCATGCATGATTAATTGATAGATATAATAGCACTCTTTAGATTCTCTAAAAACTACATCGCGTTTTATAAAAGCCGCTAAATTTTCTTTTGCTTGTTCATATACTTGTGCGTCATGAATATCTACCGATTCTGGTAGATCAATTTCGCTTTTTGTGATATGCAAAAAAGAGGCGGGATTACCTGCTGCTTCTTTTTTAGCTTCAGCACTATTTAATACATCGTAAGGACGGCTAGCTACTTGTTTTGCTAGCTGAGGCTGCGGGCGCAAAGCCTTAAAAGGTTGAATGATTGCCATGCTTCAAATATCGGCAATTCTAATGAATTAAGGCTTGAATTTATATGAAAATGGCGTGCCAGAATATTCGTCTTTTCCAATAATCTCCATATAAATAACATTGGGCACCCAAAAAGATCCGCCTTCAATTTTTACAAATAGTTTTTGTAAAACAAATTCTTTGTTATTGAGTAAAAAATAAACTTTGTATTGATTGTCTTTTGGAGAACGCTTTAAATAAAAGACTTGTTTTTTGTAGGAAACAAAATGAAGTTTATAAACGCCGTTGGGAAGTAAGTCATGCTTAATTCCGTAAGCAAAAGTTTCTTGAATATAACTTAATTCTTTTTTTTCTCCCCCCTCGTCATAACGTATCCAATACACGTGTACTGGGTTGTCTTTGATGAGCTGCCCTTTGGAATCCGTATTAAGATCACAAATGATGGTATTGCTATTGGTGGTTCTTTGTAAATAAAAGAGTTGTTTAGGTGTGGGCTTTGGTATAGGAAAAGAATCTAGCGCGGTGTTAGCATAGCTATCAACTACACCCATCAATAAGCCTACTACTAAAACCCATACAATTCTAACATGCATATTCCCCAGTGTTAAAAGTCAAATCTAAATCTTGTACGAATCCCTAGCTTGGTAATGTAAGGGTTATTGGTATAGGTAAACCTTTTAACAAGATCAACGCGTAAAAACTTGAATATATTTCCAATACCTACACTGCCTTCAAAATAAGGTCCCTGATTAAGGCTAAAACTTGTTACAGCGCCATTGTAATTTTGGAATGCAATTAGATCTGGATTTTTTGCAGGATCATTTTCATCTCGTAAACTTCCATAAATAACCCTAGCCGCTAATTGCTCACGCAGTTTTAGTTTTTTAAATAAAGGAATACGGTTAAATATCAATCCGTTAAAATAATGTTCAACAAATAAAGACGCGTACCTGTCACTTACAAACTCTTGGAAGTTCATGAGGTTATAAGAATTTAATTGGTAGGCGTATGTTTGGTTTGCGCGCGGAATACTTAATAACGGATACGGAATTTTACCAAACATTGTTCCTGCTTCAAAATTAACATCTGTAAATCCAAGTTGAGACAAATAAAAACGCTTATCAAAAGTGAAACTCACTTTCTGGTAATTATAACTACTACCCATTACGCCTTTTAAACCAGCTGTATAATTAAGGGTAAGAATGGGATATTTATTAACCATGGCAATGCGGTAAACCTTACCCTGAAAAAACTGCTCATGTGGCGCCCATCTAATTTGTCCTGTTATTTCTGATGTGTTAACCTCCGGAACAGTTTCTGTTTGCCCATTTTTTACGGTTTGATAAACAAGTCCACCCGCTGCTTCATGCCTCCAGTTTCTAAAACCAATCGTATATGATAACCTGCTTGGCAATTCATGTACGTAATCAATTTTGAAATATTTATTGTAGGTCCACTTGTCGTTGAGTCCTCGTTTAAAGGAAAGCAAAATATTATCCTCCGATACAAATTCTAAATCTTGTCCGGGAATTTTGGTTTCTTTTTGAAAACTCGCACGCACAAAATGCATTGGGAATGCATAGATAGATTGATTGTTGAGAGAGTATGTTACGCCACCATAGTACTTCCATTTTTCATCTTTAAAACCATATGCACCATACCCTTCAAAATAAATACGCTTGCTTAATTTTGGCGTGGTACGTCCACCAAGCCTAAGTCTAAATCCTTCTACTGGATTAAAACTATAAAAAGTGGCGGCAGGTCCCATATCTACTGGACCAATGGCCGTATAGCCAGCTACTAAAAGTGTGACAACAGCCATCGTTCTTCTAAAAGATGGCATTTTTTCGAGGCTATCAATATTACTGTAAACTTTAGATTCTGCCTTTGTTAAAGTATCATGCCTACTAGCATTCCAAAATGATTCGTTGTAGTTTGCTGCATCCGCTTTAACAACGAGTGAAGGTCCAGTATAGATAGAATCCGGTAAGGCTTTATTAATGGTGTAATTTTTATAAGAAACGGTTCGGCCACCAAACACTCCGCCTTTACTATTTTTTGTTAAAGCAGCTTCTGTAAATGCAGTGCTCTTTATCAAATGATATCTACTATCGTTACCTTGTTCAAAATCTAAATCAATATTTAATTCTCTAACAAAATTTACGTTCGCATTTTTACTAATAAACATGGTCATTTTTTGAACACCGTAATTACCATCAAGGGTAATATACATGGTGCCTCTAAACAACAAGTCGTTGGTATTACGTGGCGTAAAATAAAGCTTCACTAATTTCAAACCGTTAGCATCCGTTATGGTATCCCTAATATAATACATGTAAAATGTAGGGGCCACATCGGCAATGGGGCTTAAAAATTCGTGGGTAAATAATGGGATATTATTTTCATAAATATTAATATCCATCACAAGCCTATTTAAATAGGTGCTCACGCCATCGTTATCTACGTAATCTCCAAAGTTTACACGCTTTTGCGCAATTACAATGTCTTTTGTTTTTTCTGGAGATTTTCGAAAATAATGTGAAGACAAACGCTCTTCTAAATAAATAGGGATGAGTGCTTTGCCTGCTATTTTTTGGGTGTCTTTATTGTCTAGTAAAAACTGATACTTTTTAAGCAGTTTACTATTGGTAATTTTTTCAGGAATTTTACTAAGTGATAATTCCACCTTATCATATTCGTCGTACTGGATATAATCATAACTATCAGGCTTATTGAGCGGCTTATTGGCAATCACTCTTTTAATAAGATCTACAGCTGGATTGTTTTTGTTTTTATATGGCGCACGTTTATTGGTAGAAACGGTAACGTTATTAGAAAGCAGCGGATCCACTTCCATAATAATATCAATTACTTGTGTTTTACCTATTTGAATATTTTTGGTAACCGTTTTGTAGCCAACATAAGAAATTTTAATACTCCCTATTTGATTGGTGCCAACGAGCTTGTACTTTCCTGCGCTGTCTGTTACGGTTCCACGTCCTCCTTTAAATACAATGGTTGCATAAGGGATGGGTGCGCCACTATTTAAATCTGTTACAACCCCTGTAACAACTGTTTGTTGTGCAGTGGCCGCAGCGTTAAACGAGGCAACCAAAACAATCAATAATAAAATTCTATAAAAAGTTTTAACCATGTTTAGAAGCAAAATGTTTCATTAAGTCACAAAAAATTTGAACGCTCGATAAAGGCATGGCGTTGTACATACTTACTCGTACGCCCCCTACAGTCCTATATCCTTTAACACCTACCATACCCTCTTCTTTACAAAGACTTAAAAAGCTTTCTTCTAAACTTTGATCTTTTAAAAAGAATACGGCGTTCATTAGGCTTCTATCTTCTTTTGCGACACGCGCTTCAAAAACAGGTAATGAATCAATGGTTTCGTATAATAAATTTGATTTCGCTGTATTGCGGATTTGCATTTCTGGTAAGCCCCCTTCTTCTATAATCCAACGGAGCGTTAATAAACTTACATAGATCGCAAAAACGGGTGGCGTATTCATGAGTGAACCAGCCGCAATATGCTTTTGATAATCCATGATGGTCGGAATTTTTCTGGCAATTTTTCCGAGGATTTCTTTTTTTACAACCACCATGTTTACACCCGCAGCGCCCATATTTTTTTGTGCTCCCGCATATATCAGTGAAAACTGATTAAAATTACGTGGTGCATAAAAGATATCGCTACTCATGTCTGCAACCAGCGGTACGCTTGTGTTTGGCAGGGTATGCCACTGTGTCCCTTCTACGGTATTGTTGGTGGTAAAATGCAAATATTTTGCAGCAGGATCCACTGTAAAGTTTTTATCGATCCGTGTATGGTTGTTGGAAGTACTATCTGTTACAACTTGTACATTTCCAAAATTCGCTGCTTCTTTAATAGCTTTATTGCCCCAAATACCATTGTCACAATAAGCTGCTGTTTCATGCGTATCCAGTAAATTCATGGGCACTTGCATAAACTGCGTCGTAGCGCCACCATGCAAAAACAACACTTCGTAATCATCACCAATTTGCATAAGTGATTTTACAGATTGTACTGCTTCTTGCATTACATCTTGAAACAATGCAGTGCGGTGTCCAATTTCTAAAATAGATAAACCAGAGCCCTCAAAATCCATGATGGCTTCCGCTGCTTTTTGCATTACAACGGGCGGTAAAATAGAAGGTCCAGAATTAAAATTATGCAGTTTCATTTTTATTAAGGTCTGTGATAATACTATCGTCGTGAACATCCGTTACGCCACCTGAAACAGTATATTTCATGGCATCGGCCGCAGATACATTATCCAATATTTTAATATTTGTTTTTGGAACGATATACGTAATCCCTGATATCGCATAAGAATGCGGTACATACACGGTTACATGATCCGGTAAACCAAATTCTGTATTAGAGGGTTGGGTGATAAATCCAATTCTCCAAACCCCAGATGCATCCACATTAACGAGCACAGGCTTATCAAATTTCTTTTTATTACCGGCAAATGCTTCTAAAAAGTCCTTTACAGACGAATAAATAAATTTAATACCAGGCGTTTTTTCTAGCACCGTATCAAAAACGGACACCAACTTTTCAACCACAAACAAGGAGGAAAGCCAACCCACAAAGAGCACCAATAGTACCACTACCACAAAACCTAAACCGGGTATTTTACGAAGAGATCCGTCAATATTTTTATCTAAAGCACTGGGAAACAATGTGTTAATAAGATTTGGCAAAAATCCATCCACCCATTGGAATAGGCCTAGAACAACCCATAAGGTCACGGCTATTGGGGCTAAAACAATAAGACCCTGAAAGAAAAATTGGAGCAAGCGCTTAAGCGTTACCTGGGCTCTAAGCTGCTTATACCTGGTATTCATGGCTGAAATTTGGGTGCAAGTTAATGGATAGTTCGCGCAAACTACCGTTCAACAAAATTACGGTTTATTTTTGAATGGAAACTTTGGTTACATAAAAAGTTTCCATAGTTTTGCACCCTC
This sequence comes from Sediminibacterium sp., assembly GCA_017987615.1. Lineage (GTDB taxonomy): Bacteria > Bacteroidota > Bacteroidia > Chitinophagales > Chitinophagaceae > Sediminibacterium. The sequence continues at coordinate 12,712 of JAGNTI010000014.1, forward strand.
AATTAAAAAATGGAAACGCAAGAAAGAATCATCAGAAAAACACATGAACTTTTTATGTTATATGGCATAAGAAGCGTTAGCATGGATGAAATTGCCAACCACTTAGGGATGAGCAAAAAAACCATCTATCAGTACTTTAAAGACAAAGATGCGCTAGTAGAAGGGGTGATCAACATTGAAATTGAACGACACCATGAAGAATTTAGCAGGTACGCTGCCATCAGTGAAAATGCTATCCATGAAATGTTTTTAGCACTTGATACAGCACAAGAAATGTTCAAACATATGAACCCATCCGTAATGTTTGACTTACAAAAATACCATAGTTCTGGATTTGAAAAATTTAGAGCGCACAAGAATACCTTCTTTTACGAAATCACAAAAGCAAATATTGAAAGAGGAAAACAAGAAGGATTGTATAGAGCCAATATTGATGTAGACGTGCTCACTAGGTACAGACTTGCCAATATGTTTTTGATGTTTGACTTTGAACATTTCCCTTCTACAAAATTTACACCCATTCAAATAATTACAGAAACAACAGATAACTTTTTACACGGCATGGCAACCCAGGCTGGATTAAAAACAATTGAAGCATATAAGCAAGAAAGAAAAAATAAATGAAAATGAACACGAAAAGGATGTTGGCAGCTAGTTTTGTTATAACGCTTATGGCGTTTGCAAATACAACCACTGCACAAACAAAAAATGAATTTAGCATATCGCAGTGTGTCGATTATGCCTACAAAAACAACCTGCAAGTAAAAAATGCATTATTGACTATTAAAAGTCAGGAAGCAATCAACAAAGAAGTAACGGCTTCTGCGTTACCTACTATCAATGCTACAGTTGGAGGTGTTAATTATTTACAACTTCCCGTTTCATTACTTCCAGGTGAAATTTTTGGAGGTACTGCAGGTAGTTATATCCCTGTAAGATTTGGAACCAAATACAATGCCAATGCTAGTTTACAGCTACAGCAACTGTTATTTGATGGTCAAGTATTTGTGGCACTTCAAGCGCGCAGAACCACCATTGCTTTACAGCAAAAATCTGCAGAAGTAACGGAGGAAATGATAAAAACCAATATTCATAAAATCTATTATCAACTGGTGGTAAGTAAAACACAAATTGGATTGTTAGATGCGAATATTGAAAGACTTCAAAAATTAGAGCATGACTCCAAAGAGTTATACAAAAATGGATTTGTAGAGAAATTAGACCTCGATAAAATTTCGGTACAAATAGCCAATTTAGAAACCGAAAAATTAAAGGCTTCTAACGCAATTGAATTAGGGTATATTGGTCTTAAAACCTTAATGGGTATGCCTGTAAAAGACACCCTGGTATTAACAGACAAAATTTCAGAAGATCAAATTACCACAGATATTGCTAGCAATCAAGATTATCAGTATACCGACCGTAAAGAATTTCAAGCGGTTAGCTTAGGTAAAAAATTAAACGAATACAATATTAAAAGGTATCAGCTAAGCTATTTACCAACGGTAGCCATGTCTGGTGCATACAC
>JAGNTI010000134.1 GCA_017987615.1 Sediminibacterium sp.
CCTGGGCATCGAAGACTTTTCAAAGCGCATCACTAATTATTTTCCGGCGAGCTGGCAAATCATTAGCCCTCCCAAAAATGCGGGTAGTTTATCAGAATCGGCTCTAAAAAAAGCAGAAGCTGCCATTATTTTACAGAGCCTAGACCCATCCGATTATTTAGTGCTACTAGACGAAAGAGGACAAACTTTTACGTCGCCCAAACTGGCTAGTTTTTTGCAACAAAGAGCCAACGAGAGCACCCGTAAAATTGTTTTTTTAATTGGCGGCGCTTTTGGTGTAGATGAAACCATTTTTACAAGAGCTAATTTTTGTTGGAGCTTATCTCCACTCGTATTTCCGCATATGCTGGTAAGGCTTATTTTAGCAGAGCAGGTTTACCGTGCTTGCACCATTTTAAGAAACGAAAAATACCACCATAACTAATTTATGTATACCATAACCCTCACCCTTTTAGCCATTACTGTTGCGCTTTCATTATTTGGTTTTGCCAATAAAAAAGTAATCAACGATTTTATATTTTATCCACCAGCTATAAAAAACGACAATGAGTGGTGGCGCTTTATTACCAATGGTTTTATCCACGCCGACCTTGGACATTTGGCATTTAACATGTTTTCGTTTTACATGTTTGGCGATTTTGTAGAAAAATATTTTATTGTTTTATTCAATGAAAAAGGGAAAGCACTGTATTTAGCCATGTACCTAACGGCGCTTGTTGTTTGCCTCATTCCCACCTATATCATGCAGCGTAATAATAAGCATTACAGAAGCCTTGGCGCCTCCGGCGCCGTATCGGCGGTTGTATTTGCGGGCGTGTTTTTAGACCCTACTATTAAAATTGGACTCTTTATCATCCCACCTATCATACCAGGTTTTATTTTTGGCCCACTTTATTTACTCCTAACCATTTATATGTCTAAAAGAGGTGGCGACAATATCAACCACTCGGCTCACTTTTGGGGCTCTGTTTGGGGTGTAGGATTTTTAATTATTGCGTGTAAAATTTTCCCTGGATTTGATCCCATTCAAAATTTTATAAGCCAGGTGTCAGCTTATTTGCACTTATAATGCAGTAGGTAAAAAGGAAAGTTTAACGGCGTCACTAGATGCAGGCGTTAATTTAAAGCGGTTGTCTATACGGTAGCCAATAACCCATACAATGCGGTTGTCTGACACCAGCACCCACACTTTTTCTTTGGCTATTTTAGAAAGCTTGAGATCAATAAAAAATTTACTGAGCTTCTTTTTCTTTTGCATGCCCAGTGGGTAAAAATAATCGCCGGTAGCAGCGGGGCGCAAAATAAGCGGAAATTGTAAGGCAGCAGCATCCACCAAACAAGTATTGTTATCAGAGCCTTCTGGAATCTGAGCCGCCGTATTTTGCAACCCAAGTTTTCCACCCGGAAAATTAACGGATGCATCATTTTGTTCCACCACAACTACACTCGTATTAGTAGCAGTAGCTAGCGGCGCCAAAATCATCCAGTTTCTATTTTTAATTAGGCGGTGCGTTGGAGAAATTAAAACCGCGCCATTATGAGCACTTAAAAGTTTTATTGCTTCTGGCATTTGAGCAGCTGTAAATCCATATGGGTACAACATTTCAAAAGTAATGGTATCCAGTGGCTTTGCTTTTTGCCACATGAGTACCGGTATATGAATTTCATTGCCATTGATAAATTGCAGTTTACTTACAATCTTTTGCATGGCCGATTTATACACTTCCGATACTTCTCTTAAATGCTTAATGGTATGTAAAATATTATGTTCAGCCTGCGGATATACTTCCTGCACAGCTGGCAATATTTGATGCCTAAAAAAGTTACGGGTATATTTATCACTCGCATTAGAACTGTCTTCAACAAATGCAATACCCACTTCTTTGGCGTAGTCAATAATTTCTTGTTTGTGAAAAATAAGCAGAGGGCGTAATAAACGCTCATTTACTTTATAGGGCTCTATGCCCGTTAAACCGGCAATACCGGTACCTCTGCAAAAATGCATGAATACCGTTTCAATATTATCATTGGCGTGATGTGCTGTAATTACAACAGTATTAAAAGTAGCAAACCATGCATAACGCAAGTCTCTGGCTGCTTCCTGAATAGATATTTTATGCGCAGTAGCATACGCCTCTGTATCAAAATGCTTACAAGAAAAAGGAACATCTAAAGTAACGGCTAGGTTTTTTACAAAGGCTTCATCCCTATCACTCTCCGCTCCTCTTAGTTTAAAATTGCAGTGGGCTATTTCAAAATTGATGCCAGCACCTTTTAACAAGTGCGCAAGCACAACACTATCAGCACCACCACTAACAGCAAGCACAAAATGGCCATCCTTACTAAATTGAGGAAAGGTTTGAGCCCAGTGTTTATTAAACCTAGCTTGCAAGTGCATATGCTATGCTCCTTTTTTTACTTCTTTAGCCCAAGTATCTTTTAATCCAACGGTTCTATTAAATACCAGTTTTGTTGGGGTGCTATCTTTATCGGCACAAAAATATCCTTTGCGCAAAAATTGAAAACCAACGCCCATGCTATCATTTAATAATGCAGGCTCTGCGTATGCATGCGGCACAACCGTTAAAGAATCTGTATTGATATAATCTTTAAAATCACCTTCAGCAGCAGCAACATCTTCTACATTAAATAAACGGTCGTATAAACGAACCTCTGCAGGTATTGCATGCGCAGCACTTACCCAATGAAGTGTTCCTTTAACATGAATACCAGAAGTATCTGAACCACTCTTACTTTCAGGGATATACGAGCAGTGAAGTTCTATTACATTGCCGTTAGCATCTTTTACAAAATCGTCACATTTAATAATGTAGGCACTTTTTAAACGCACCATTTGACCAGGCGCTAGTCTAAAATATTTTTTTGAAGGCTCTTCCATAAAGTCGTCACGCTCCACAAAAATTTCTTTGCTAAACGGCACTTCTCTTGTACCTCCATTTGGATCTTCTGGATTGTTTTCTGAATGAAGTATTTCACCCTCGCCGGTATAGTTGGTGATGATAACTTTTAATGGATCAAAAACCACCATACGGCGCACGGCTGATTTATTTAAATCTTCACGCACACAAAATTCAAGTAAACTAATATCAATGAGATTGTCGCGTTTTGCAATACCAATACGGTCACAAAATTCTCTGATTGCCGCTGCGGGATAGCCTCTACGGCGCATGCCAGAAATGGTAGACATACGTGGGTCGTCCCAACCTGTTACGTGATTTTCTTGTACCAGTTGCAATAACTTACGCTTACTCATAACCGTATAGGTCATATTTAAACGCGCAAACTCGTATTGCTTAGATGGAAATATCGATAGCTTTTCTATAAACCAGTTGTACAGTTCTCTGTGTGGAATAAACTCTAGCGTACAAACTGAGTGTGTAATATTTTCGATGGCATCACTTTGTCCATGTGCAAAATCGTACATCGGATAAATGCACCATTTGTTACCAGTACGGTGGTGATGCGCGTGTTTAATTCTATAAATAATAGGATCACGCATTAGCATGTTACTGCTTGCTAAATCAATTTTAGCGCGTAATACTTTTTCGCCATCGGCGTATTTACCAAGGCGCATGTCTTCAAAAAGTTGCAAATTTTCGGCTACGGTTCTACTCCTATAATCATTTGGAGTACCTGCCTGTGTAGGTGTACCTTTTTGTGTAGCAATTTCTTCGCTGCTACTATCATCTACATAGGCAAGTCCCATTTCAATTAAGCGAACAGCAAAGCCATGTATTTGATCAAAATAATTAGAAGCGTATAATTCTTCGGCCCAATTAAAACCAAGCCACTTAACATCGTTTTTAATGCTCTCTACATATTCCGTTTCTTCGGTAACTGGGTTGGTATCATCAAAACGTAAATTGGTTTTTCCACCATATTTTTGAGCCAAGCCAAAATTCAGACAAATACTTTTAGCGTGGCCAATATGTAAGTATCCATTGGGCTCTGGCGGAAAACGCGTTACGATCGACTGGTATTTACCAGCCGCTAAATCTGCTTCTACAATTTCTTCTATAAAATTCAAACTCTTTTCTTCAGACATGTATCAGTTTTTACCCTGCAAAGTTACGCTAAAATCTACGCTATAAGGCGTATGAAGCTATAATTTGAGTAGCCGTTACCATATCTGGGTGCATGAGCCTGTCTACAGCCACAAAAGACACTTTTTCACG
>JAGNTI010000135.1 GCA_017987615.1 Sediminibacterium sp.
CCATCCATTTTAATTTTCCTTTTAAAAATTGGTTGAAAATAAGTCCAGCACCAATTGGGAGTAAAATCATTTTATTGATATCCCACATCATTTTAGTAACATCTATTTCAACCAATTCGCCAGCAAATAGTTTCATGAGTAAGGGTGTTACAAATGGGGCAATCAAAGTTGTTATTGAAGTAATAGTAATAGATAAGGCAAGGTTTGCTTTGGCTAAATAAGACATTACATTGGAAGCAAGCCCACTTGGCGAACATCCAATTAAAATAATGCCTGCCGCTATTTCGGGCGGCAAATTAGAGATGGAGGCTAGTAAAAAACCTAGTGTTGGCATAATAGCAAACTGACTTACCACGCCAATAATAACACCTTTTGGTGTTTTTACTACTAGTGCAAAATCTTTCATGCTCATAGAGGTACCCATGCCAAACATAATCAGCTGAATCAGTGGAACTATCAGCCCTGTTAGTTTATAGTCGCCCCATACTGTAAATAATTGTGGCTGAGATAAAGAAAGGGATACAGCCGAAAAAATCACGAGTGTAAAACTAAATCCTTTGTAGTTGTTGGTATATTTTACGGCAATACTTAATAGTAAAAATGCAGCAGCTACACTAAAACCTACATGCTGGGTAAGACCCATAGCATATAGTATGCCCGATGCAACAAACAAGAGGACCGAAGTATACAAAAGTGTTTTATACGAATTCATAGGTACGGCTTTTAATCAATAATTACCAGGTTCTTTTTTCTAAAAATTTTTCGAGAGATGCTTTTGTGATTTGAGGTTCGCTCGGGTGTTTTTCTATCCAAGTTAAAAAAGCAGTTTTTATAATTTCACTCCACTGGCTATCAATTTGACCGGCAGTAAAAGTTCCTTGCTTTAATACGTCTTTTGAAAAACGGTCTCTAACTGCAATAAACTCGGCGGTGGCAATTACTTTTTCTGCCATATGCGCAGGAATAAATAAAACGCCTTCTCTTTCTGATAAAACCAAATCGCCAGGCATTACAACAGCAGCGCCAATTCTGATAGGGCTATTAAGTCCAATGAGTACCACTTCCTCTAAAAATGAAGGATGAAAATCTCTAACATACGCATTAAAGCCACTGATTTGCGCAAGACCTGATAAGTCTCTAGCAGCGCCATCAAAAATGACACCATTGCCGGTTTTATTAAAAATAGACGCGCCTAAATTGTCGCCAATTAATGTGCCTTGTGCAATTTTACCAAATGCTTCGGCTACATACACATCACCTTTTTGTAATACTTGAATGGGCCATGCATTGGTATTGCCGGTGCGTCCTTCTGCCTTGCCTCTTTCTTTAATAAGTGCTTCAATATCAGGTCTTGAAGGGCTATAACGCGCAGTAACTACTCTTCCTACAACCGGAACATTATCGTGTACCATTTTCCAGTTGCCTTCAAATTGATTTTTGTAACCTTCATTGTAAAGTACTTGCCAGGCTTCTTCGATACCAATTTTTCTGGCTCTGGCAATAAGGGCATCACTTATTTTAGGTCTACCATCTTCAAATCTTTCACCTTTCCATTGGCTGGTTAGGTATATAAGTTCTGAACTAGGAAATTGTTGTGCATTAGAAAAAATACAACAAGCGGTAAGTAATGCTAATAGCCCTAATTTTTTCATACATGTTATTTTACAGCAGCTTCTAAAACTTCTTTTAAACGTTTAGCAACAATTACATCTTCGCCTTCTTGTAAAGACCAGGCCGTCATGCCAATATTGTCTTTACCGCCCACCGATTCGATAGATGGTGATCCGTTACGAAGGTCTAGGCGTAACTGCTCGCCGGTTTTACCAATTTTGCTATAATCAAAACTGATATTTAAAGTAGGGGTTACGTTGCCAAGTACTGGCGTAGAAATTTTTGTGGTAATACCCGGAACCGAATCTGCGGCTGCTTGTATTTTTTTAATTCTTTCTAAAAATATAAGGGCTTCTGCGTCGTGGTCAATTTTTACAAACTCTTCTACGGCAACCATCATGCCTAAAATTTCTTCTTTGTTTACTTTCATACCTCTACCAATGGTTTCACCACGCGGTGGCATTGATAATCTTGCGGCTTTAATCAAATCTTTTTTACCCATTAGTAAACCCGCACTTTGTGGGCCACGTAATGCCTTACCGCCAGAAATGGCAACAAAATCAAAGCCCATTTCATTAAAGCGCCATAGGTTACTTACCGGTGGTACATCGGCAGCAATATCAATTGTGGTAGGGATGCCATATTTTTTTCCAATGGCTACCCACTCTTCGTGCTGAATTTGTCCTTTATCCGATTGCACATGTAAAAAGTGCATGGCTGCTGTGTTAGGATTGATGGCTTTAATTAATTCTTCTACAGTTTCTACCATTACAATTTTAACACCCGTATTGGTTAAGGCTTGGTTGTATCCAATGGCGTGTGACTTTTGGCAAATCACTTCTGTTTTCATGCCTGTGCCTTCGAGTTTTGGAAGTTGCTTTACTTTAACGGGATCCATGCCTGTTAAAATACCTGCCATACCAAGTGTGAGTGCAGCAAATGCGCCACTGGTTACAACAACCGCTTCCGCTCTTGTAATTTGAGCGAGTCTTTCACCTACTTTATCTTGTAAATCATCAAGCATGCAAAATTTATGTGACGCTTGTCTAATGGCTTCTACAGTTGCAGGGCGCATAAGGGTTGCTGTCATAGCGGTATAGGTACCTGCAGCATTAATAAATGTGCGCACACCTAATTCACTAAACAAGTCACGTTTTTTAGCAACTTCGATTGGTGTAGATTTTGGGGCGGCATTGGCTAAGCCGCTTGCAATGGCACCACCAGCTAGCGGTGAAATTGAAATATATTTGATGAGGTCTCTGCGTTTCATAGGGTTTGTTTTTTATTAATTAGCAATTGCGATACAATCCATTTCAACAAGTGAATTACCAGGTACTCCGCCGTAGGTAGCCACCGTTGTTCTTACAGGTGGGTTAGCGCCAAAGCGGCCTTTGTATACTTCATTCATTTGTTTGTAATCATTTAAATCGGCTAGGTATACATTTACTTTTAAAACTTTCTCCATCGAAGACCCAGCTTTAATGAGTTCTTTTTCCAATTCTTTTAATACGTGATCGGTATGCGCTTTGATATCTCCTTCAAAATGTGCGCCTTTGCCCGCTACAAATACCATTCCTCCAAATTTTGTAGATCCTGAAAATAGCGGAACATCCTGATCGTACTCGACGTTGAATACTTCTTTTTGTGGAGTTGCATCGTTGTTATTGCTAGCGGCGTTTGCAGCCATAGCTGTACCTGTAACACCCAAAATGCCTGCAAACATTCTTCTAAAAATGGAGCGGCGGTTGTTTGTTTTCATAGCGGTTTATTTTATTTTAAAAATTTATTTTACTTTTTATTTGAGTTCAACAATCATTTCTATTTCTACCGAAATATTATTAGGTAATGCAGCTACGCCAAGTGCAGATCTTGCATGCTTTCCTCTCTCTCCAAAAATTTCTACCATTAAATTAGAAAAGCCATTCATCACTTGTGGCTGTTGCGTAAAGTTGGGCTCCGAGTTTACAAGGCCTAATACTTTTACAATACGTTTTACTTTATTTAAATCGCCGATATAGGCTTTTAAAGTAGAGATCATAGAAATGCCTGTAAGTCTTGCTGCCAATTGGCCTTCTTCGATGGTTACATCTTTACCAAGGTGTCCAAACATTTGACCACCACCTGGTTTATCGGGTCCATGCCCCGATAAGTATACCAAATTGCCCACTTGCACCTGCTTCACATAGTTTGCAATTGGGGGTACTACAGGAATTAATTGAATGTTTAATTGCTTGATGCGTTCTTCGGGATTGACTTCGATGGGCTCGTTGCCAAACACTAAACAAACGGGGCCTTTAACGGCAAGGTCTTGATTTGTATTGGTTAATTTACCAGTCGCGTCATCAAACGAAAAAATTTGAACCTTGTCTTCGGTTTGACTCGCTACAAAAACAAATTGTCCGTTAGGCGAAAAGCTAAAATTTCGTGGCCTTTGCGCAACCGGTTGATGGAGTATTTTTGTGAGTTTACCATTTGCTTCAATTTTAAATACCGTTAACTCCTCCGATGTTACGCGGTTGGTAGTAATAAGCCATTTGCCACTTGGAGAAATATGAATATCGCCACTTCCTTTCGTGGTAGTAA
>JAGNTI010000136.1 GCA_017987615.1 Sediminibacterium sp.
GATATTGATAGTCCACAAAAAGCTGTGGCCTATAAAAATAAATATGGCGTAGATGGCGTTATGATTGGTAGAGCGGCCATTGGATATCCATGGATTTTTAGAGAAATCAAACACTATATTAAAACCGGCGAAATCATGGCAGCGCCTACTGTGGCGGAACGTGTAGCGGTTTGTAGGCAGCATTTAATTCAGTCGGTGGCGTGGAAAGGACCGGTGGTGGGCATCAATGAAATGAGAAGACATTACGCCAACTATTTAAAAGGATTACCGGGCATTAAAGATTACAGAAGTAGACTGGTAACCATCAAAGAAAGTGAAGGCGTAGAAGAAGTACTCAACGAAATTGCAGAAGTATACAAAGACTTTATTGTAGAAAGATCCCCCATTGAATTAATAAACTACCACGAAAACTGTCCGCTGTAATCAATTTATTTTATTGAAGCTGTGCTGTAACGGCCGCATCAAGCGGAGACACTGTTTGTGGAAAGTAAGCCGTTAATACCCCTTCTTCGTTTACTAGGTATTTACAAAAATTCCAAACGGGTGCTTTGCTGCACCAACCATTTGCGGATGCGCTTGACAGCCACTGGTACACGCTTTGCTGCTCGGCACCCTTTACCACAGAGCCTTTGCGCATCAGTAAAAAAGTAACGCCATAATTTACCTTGCAAAAAGTGGCGATGTCTGCGTCAGACTTTTTTTCTTGCTCCTTAAAATCATTAGCAGGAAATCCAATCACAATTAAATTATTTTTATACTGCTGATACAGTGCTTCGAGCTCTTTGTACTGGCCGGTATAACCACAATCGGAAGCAGTATTTACAAGTAATACTTTTTTACCTCTAAAGGTTTCAAAAGAAATAGAATCACCATTATTTAAAACGGCATTAAGCGCGTAAAAATCTTTAATAGGCGCTTTGCCTTCCGTATTTAGCTGAACGGCATTTTTAGCACCCATTATTTTTCCAGGAAACATAATCACTGGATACATCGTTTTTAAAATGGATTGTCTATAACTCATGTCTTTCTTTTTCATAAGTAAAACAGAGCCAACAATAACACCAAAAACAATCGCAAATTTTATCATCATGGGTTTTATATTTTGTAAACGCGTATGCATTAACCTATTAATTTTTTTAACAACCAACCTTTGCCTTTATACGGCGGATATTTTAAATCCGGATCGAGCCAAGTAGGTGTTTTCATCACCGATTTAATATGCGAAAAAGTATCAAAACTTAATTTACCATGATACCCACCCATACCGCTAAAACCCCTGCCACCAAAGGGTAATGCGTGGTTGGTAAGATGCCAACTGGTATTATTAACGCAGGCGCCTCCCGATGGAACATTTGTTAACCAGTACTGCTCTGAAGCACTATTGTTTGTAAACACATAAAATGCCAACGGATTTGGATGGCGGTTAATAATTGCAAGTGCTTCTTCGTTGGTATCGTAGGTGAGTATTGGTAGTATCGGACCAAAAATTTCGTCTTGCATCACTTTACTATCTACAGATACATTTGTTAAAAGTGTTGGTTCAATAAATAAAGTGTCTGCATTTGATTTTCCGCCGTGCACCACCGTGCCGTCTTGTAAATAACTAACTAAACGTTGCCACTGTTTTTCATTGATGATTTTTCCGTAACCATCTGTGTTCGCTGGATCTTCTCCATAAAACTTTTTGGTGGCGATAATAAGTTCTTGTATCAAACTATCTTTTAATGCGGTAGGCACAAGCACATAATCTGGCGCCACGCACATTTGACCACAATTGGAAAATTTAGAATTGACAATGCGGCGTGCTGCAACGCGCACATTAGCGTCAGAAGTAAGTACAGCAGGGCTTTTGCCGCCTAGCTCTAATGTTACGGGCACTAATTTTTCGGCGGCTTGCTTGTAAATAATTTTACCTACAAACGTACTACCGGTATAAAAAATATGATCGAACCTGAAATTTTCAAACAGCGGTGGCAACACAGCTGCGCCATCACCCTCTAGATATAGCATGTAATTTTCAGGAAACAACTGCTTGATCATTTTACCCATAACAGCAGCAGTAGCGCCTGCAAATTCACTTGGTTTTAATACCGCGCAATTGCCTGCGGCAATCGCGCCAATCAGTGGCGTAAATAAAAGTTGAAACGGATAATTCCAAGGTGCAATAATACATACGACACCCAGTGGTTCCGGTACGGTATAACAACTAGAAGGTTGATTTAATAAATTAGTTGGCACACTAGTAGGTTGCATCCAACTTTTTAAGTGTTTGATGGTATAGTTTAATTCATTTAAGAAAAAACCTACTTCGGTGGCCCAGGCTTCTTCTTCCGATTTTTTAAGATCGGTATGGAGTGCTTGTGCTAGCTCTTTTTCATGGTCTAACACCAATTTTTTTAAGGCCTCCAGCCTGGCAAGCCTAAAAGCAAAAGATTGGGTAGCACCCGACATAAAATACTGTCTAAGCGCGTTCAATTGTTCATTCATAGAAAAAGAGGTTAATATAGTAGCAATTTATACCTAAATAACGATACTCCTAACCTATTTGTTCGGGCCCTAAATATAATTTTAGCATTTCCCCATTTTTCAATAATTTAACCATCTCAAAAAACATGTAGGGTCAATCCTACTTCAACGATTTTATACCTATGAAAAAACAGCAAAAGAAAAAATTATTAGCTGCTGCAACTACGGATGCAGCAACTACACCGGAAGTGGGTAGTCAAGATGCAAATCAAGATTCGAGACGTACGTTTTTAAGAAACGGATTACTTGCAGCGGCAGGTTTTTATATTGTTCCGCGTAACGTGCTAGGACGTGGCTTTACAGCGCCTAGTGATAAATTACAAATTGCTGGTATTGGTGCTGGCGGTAAAGGTGAAAGCGATTTATACAATTTCTTTATGTCTGGAAAAGCAGATATCGTAGCACTTGCAGACGTTGACAGTCGTCAAACAGCAAAGAGTAGAGCTAGGTATACCAAAGCCAATGTCTATGAAGATTTTAGAGAAATGCTAGACAAAGAAAAAGGCAGAATTGACGCCGTTTCTGTGTCTACTCCAGATCATACGCACGCAGTTGCTGCGATGGCCGCAGTACAATTAGGCAAACACGTGTATGTACAAAAACCATTAACACACGATATTTATGAAGCGCGTATGCTTACAGAAGCTGCACGTAAACATAAAGTGGTAACTCAAATGGGTAACCAAGGTGCTTCTGGCGATGGCGTTCGCAAATTACAAGACTGGTACAACGCAGGTGTAATTGGCGACGTGCATACCATTTACTGCTACACAGACCGCCCAGTTTGGCCGCAAGGTATCTCTTGGCCTACGAGCAGTTCACCTATTCCAGCAGGTCTTAATTGGGACTTGTGGCTAGGTACAGCACCTAAAAAAGATTATATCGATGGATTATTGCCATTTAACTGGAGAGGTTGGTGGGATTACGGTACCGGTGCCCTTGGTGATATGGCTTGTCATATTATGGCCCCTGCTTTTGCAGTAATGGGTCTTGGCTATCCACTTTCGGCACAGTGTAGCGTTGCTACGCCGTATGTAAGAAACTGGAACAAAGCGTATACCCCAGATAGTGCTCCGATTGCTTCACATATTACACTTCAGTTTCAGGGACAACCTGGTAAACCAAATGTTACCCTACACTGGATGGATGGTGGTATTCAACCAGAACGTCCTGAAGAATTAGGCCCTAACGAACGTATGGGTGGCGATGGTGAAAACGGTGTTATTTTTATTGGCACCAAAGGAAAAATGATGTGTGGTACTTATGGAGTAATGCCTCAATTATTACCTACCCATTTATCTAAAACAACCATTGTTCCTCAGACAGTAGCGCGTGTAAAAAATGGAGAAGCAGGTCACTACTCAGCTTGGGTAGAAGCTTCTATTGCTGGCTTTAACAGCCCTGAAGCTAAAAACTTAAGTTCGAATTTTGATATTGCAGGTCCATTAACAGAAAGTGTTTTGATGGGTAACCTTGCCATTAGAAGTTACGATTTACAAGCAAAAGACGCAAAAGGAAATATCAATTACCCAGGCCGTAGTATTAAATTACTATGGGATGGTCCTAATATGAAAATTACCAATTTTGATGAAGCCAATCAGTTTGTAAAACGCAATTACCGTGATGGTTGGAGCTTAGGTATTTAACAAGTATGGAAAAT
>JAGNTI010000137.1 GCA_017987615.1 Sediminibacterium sp.
TGTAGACACAAGCGTTTTACCTTCTCCGGTAGACATTTCGGCAATTTTACCTTCATGTAATACGCTACCACCAATTAACTGCACGTCATAGTGTACCATGTTCCAGGTAACTTTTCCGCCAGCGGCTGTCCAGGTATTTTTGAAAACACTTTGTTCGCCTTTAATAGAAATATAATCTTTTTTAACGCTAAACTCACGGTCCAGTGGTGTAGCTGTTGCAACAAGTTCTTCGTTGGTAGAAAATCTGCGTGCTGTTTCTTTAACCACTGCAAAAGCTTCTGGTTGAATTTCAGCAAGTGCTTCTTCAATTTTTTGATCGCGCTCTTTATTTAAAACGTCCACCTCTTTATAAATGGCATCGCGCTTATGAATTTCGGTATCGCTTAAGGCATCCGCAATTTCTTTTTTCTCTGCTATTTGCGCATCGATGGCTACTAAATGATTTTGTATTCTTTGCTTAAACTCAGCCGTTTTTCCACGAAGCTCATCGTTGGTTAAACTAGCGTAAGACGCAAAAAAAGCATTGGCCTTTTCTACAATTGGAAGTATCTTCTGAACATCTTTCTCGCTCTTACTGCTTCCAAATAATTTGGTTATAAATTTCAACATATTGTTAAATAAACTGTTTTAGAAAAAATATATTACTCAAAAAGAGTGCGGCATTTAAATTTGCGTCAATTTGGCACTCTATATCAAGGCCGCCAAAGGTAAAGATTTTAGAGCGGTTGTAAACGGGTTACAAAGAACTGATTATGAACAAGATTATAGGCAGCAAAACTTGGACAATAGGGATTTGGGCATTTTTAGCCATTATTTTGGCTAGCGGGCCCGTATTTGGTCAAAATAACGTGTCCGACTCTGCTCAAACGGAGTCAAGTGACAGTATTCAATTGCCTCTGCCGGAGGCCGTAGCCATGGAACGAATCAACATAACACGTAATTACATGACCGCCCTTGGCGCCTGGGGCCTCGTAAACGTGGTACAAGGGAGCATTTCAGCTACCAATACCGTAGGTCCTGAGCATTATTTTCATCAAATGAGCTCATACTTTAATGCCGTTAATGTGGGGATTGCAGCAGTAGGCTTTTTGGGCATCAAAAAACAGCTTTTAAAGACCAATACCCTGGCCTCAGAAATTCGGGAACAGCAAAAAATTCAAAAAATACTGCTCATTAACAGCGCATTAGACATAGGATACTTTGGTGCTGGTCTACTCATGCGAAATAGTGGCATCCGCAACCAGAACGCCAAAATACAAGGATACGGGGGCAGTATTATGCTACAAGGAGCCTTTTTACTGGCTTACGACCTCTTACAATTTGGGGCCCACCGCAAAAATGGCAAAAGATTGGGTCAAAAATTTGGTATTTGGAGCCTTGGGCCAACATCAACCGGCATGGGGCTTGCCTACCGTTTTTAGGCCCAAAAGGGTGGTTCATTCTTTCTTGAAAACTTCTTTATGGAATTTCAGCGTCTTTCTGCTACTTTTGCCCCCGAAAACGTGTAATATTTAATACCATGGCAGGTCAATTAAAAGAGGTTAGAAATAGGATTAAAAGTGTACAAAGTACGCAGCAAATTACCAAGGCAATGAAAATGGTGAGTGCGGCAAAATTACGCCGTGCGCAAGACGCCATTACGCAAATGCGCCCTTACGCGCAAAAATTGCAGGAAATGCTGAGCAATATTGTGAGTTCTTCTGAAGGTGATTTGTCTATCAAATTAGCTGAAACCAGAACAGTAGAAAACGTACTATTAATTGTAATCACATCGGATAGAGGTTTGTGCGGAGGTTACAATGCCAACCTTATTAAGCTTGCAAAAAGTACCATCGACGAAAAATATAGCAGCCAACATAAAAAAGGCAATGTAACCATTTGGAACATTGGAAAAAAAGGATACGAGAGTTTAACCAAAGCAGGTTACACCACCGATGCTACTTTTAAAGATATCTTTTTACAGTTGACTTTTGAAAATGTACAAGCCGCTGCAGCAGCTGCTATGAAAGCATTTGAAGAAAAAACATTTGATGCGGTAGAAGTTATTTATTCTGAATTTAAAAATGCCGCTTCACAAGAATATAAAGCAGAAGCATTTTTACCTATTCCAAAAGTAAAAAACACAGGTGCTGCAAAAAAATCAGACTTTATTTTTGAGCCAGCTAAAGAAGAATTGATAGCAGAGCTCATGCCAAAAATATTAAACACACAATTATTTAAAGCAGTGCTTGATTGTAATGCAAGTGAGCATGGCGCGCGCATGACCGCAATGGATAAGGCGAGCGAAAACGCAAACGAACTCTTAAAGTCGCTTAAAATTAGCTACAACAGAGCACGTCAAGCGGCAATCACCACAGAACTTACAGAAATTGTAAGTGGCGCGGCTGCACTTCAAGGATAAACCTTAATACCCGTTTATGGAGATTAGTGAAATCATACCACATATAGAAGTTCTCATTTTTGCAAGTGAAAAACCACTTACATCCCCTGATATTGTTGAATTAATCAACAACACTTTTGGCTTTTTAGAAGAGCGCATTAGTACTGATCAGGTAGATGCAGCAGTAAATGGAATCAAAGAAAAGTATGATTCAGAATTTTATCCATTTGAAGTAAGAGAAAGCGGCGGTGGCTGGCAGTTTTTAACCAAAAAAGATTACCACCAAACCATTGCTCAACTTAATGGTGATAAATTTTTAAAGCGCCTTTCTAACGCGGCACTTGAAACCCTTGCTATCATTGCTTATAAGCAACCTATTACCAAAGGTGAAATTGAATCTATCAGAGGTGTGAACACCGATTATAGCATTCAAAAACTATTAGAAAAAGAACTTATTTTAATTAGTGGCCGCAGTGAAAACATGCCGGGCAAACCACTTTTATACGTTACTTCTAAAACTTTCATGGATTATTTTGGTATCAATAGCCCAGAAGATCTTCCTAAAATTAAAGAAGTACTAGCCGAGCAGTTAATTGAAGGCACCATCATCAATCCTGAAGACTTTACGGATCAAAACGTGGCAAACGCTTCTGAATTTGAAGAAGAAAGTTTAATCATTGATACCGAAACCGAATCTAACGAAGACCCTATCGACGAACTAGCTGCAGCAGAAGATGAAGCACTAGATACGGAGGATGACGGCAACTTTAGCGAGTCTGATAATTTTGAAGCCTCTGACGAAGATGCTAATGAAGATGGGGACGATGCATCTGAAGCCGATGATGAGAATTCGGACAAGGATCCTGCCTAATAAATGCCCCGAAGTGTTATCTTCGTGGACCTATGTCACATTCACTTTCCAACGAACAACTTGTTGCAGCAGCCAATAGTTTTGGCACGCCGCTTTACGTGTATGATGCCGCCAATATTGAGGGGCAGTATAGTGCATTAACCACTGCTTTTGCAGAGCAGCCCGTAAAGTTTTTTTATGCGAGTAAAGCGCTTACCAATATTAATATTTTAAAACTGATGCTCAATATGGGTTGCGCTGTTGATTGTAGTTCAATCAATGAAGCACACCTTGCTATTAAAGCTGGCCACGCACCTAAAAATATTTTATACACCAGTAATGGTATTCATTTTAGTGAAATCGAAACGGCAGTGTCACTGGGTATTCATGTAAACATCGATAGCTTATCCAATCTAGAAAAGTTTGGTAAAAAATATGGCAGCAGCTACCCTGTTGGCATTAGACTGCGTCCAAACATTATGGCTGGCGGTAATTTAAAAATTTCTACGGGTCATGATAAAAGCAAGTTTGGTGTGCCACTAGAACAACTAGAGGAGTTACTTGCAATAATTGAAACCTATCAAATAAATATTGCTGGACTGCATATTCATACCGGAAGTGAAATCAAAGACGTGTCTGTGTTTATGAAAGTAACAGATGTGTTTTTTGATTTAGTTCCTAAATTTCCGCAATTGCAATTTTTAGATTTAGGCGGCGGATTTAAAGTGCCTTACAAAGCAGGCGATCCTTCTACTAATATTTCTGAACTAGCAGCTGAAATTAAAAAGTTTCAAGAAAAACTACAAAGCACCTATGCACGTAGTTTTGAATTATGGTTTGAGCCAGGAAAATACATGGTGAGTAAAGCAGGTTATTTTATTACTGAAGTAAACGTAATCAAACAAACCCCAACCATCACTTTTGCTGGCGTTAACAGTGGCTTCA
>JAGNTI010000015.1 GCA_017987615.1 Sediminibacterium sp.
AAAGGTCCTAACGCAGTTAACGTTAAACGTTTAAGTTAATTACTAAAACAAGCTTAACCAATTATAGGCCATTTCGCTAACCGCGAAATGGCCTTTTTCTTTGCCCTAGCTTAACTATATTTGTAGTCTCTAAAAAGTGCATATGTCAACGATACTTCAACAGTTACAAGAAACAAAAACCTATATACAATCGAGAGTAAAAGAGCAGGCTGCCATTGGTATTATTTTAGGTAGTGGACTCGGAAATCTAGCTTCAGAAATTGTTGCTGAATTTGAAATCCCGTACGAAGAAATTCCGCATTTTCCAGTTAGTACTGTCGAAGGACATAAAGGCCGATTAATTTTTGGTACACTAGAGGGTGTAAAAGTTTGGGTTATGTCCGGCCGTTTTCATTTTTATGAAGGCTATACACCGCAGCAAGTTTCGTATCCAGTAAGAGTGATGCGCGCACTAGGCGTAGAAACATTACTACTATCTAATGCAGCAGGTGGCGTGAACAGTAATTTTAAAGTGGGTGATTTAATGATCATCAATGATCATATTAGTCTCTTTACCATCAATCCTTTGCTAGGGAAAAATGAAGAGGCTTTAGGTACCCGTTTTCCTGATATGAGCGAACCTTATGCTAAATCATTAATTGCAAAAGTTAAAAATATTGCAGCTGACAATAATATTAAAGTGCATGAAGGTGTTTATTTAGGTGTAACAGGTCCAACATTTGAAACCAGGGCCGAGTACAAATTAATTCTTGCAGTAGGCGGTGATGCTGTGGGTATGAGTACCGTTCAGGAAACCATTGTAGCGGTGCATGGCGGCATGAAAGTATTTGCAATTAGTGTGATTACCGATTTAGGAATTCGTGAAGAAGATAATGTCATTACACACCAAGAAGTATTGGAGGCAGCAACAGCTGCAGAGCCAAAACTTACTTTGTTATTTAAAGAATTAGTTAAGCAATTATAATGCTGTTCAAGCGCTATTGTTTATTTTTTGTAAGCTACTGTCTGGTGCAGTTGGTTGCAGCCCAATCAGATGATAGGCCGCAGATAAGAGGTGGCAGGCCTGGAGCAAGTGCTGTCACCTACGACCGTCAGGGTAGGCCCATAAAAAATAGCGCGGGTAAAAATGACTCTTTACAAACCCGTAATAGTTTAGCCGATTCAATCACTATTTTTTATAAGCATTTTGATTCGACCAAATTAAGAACGCTGGATAGTTCTATCAATGATTTTAGTAGATATTTCCCACTCCCATATTCGGTGCGTTCTTTGGGTAATTTAGGAACCGCAACACAGTCTTTACTTTTTAATCCTTACATGAAAGCTGGGTTTAATGCAGGCTTTCATGGGTATGATAGTTATAATTATTCATTAGAGAATACTAGGTTTTACGAAACCACCAGGCCGTTTACGGAACTAGCTTTTATTTTGGGCGCTAAGGCCGAACAAGTAGTCGATTTCTTACACACGCAAAATAAAAAAGACAATTTTAATTTTTCTCTGCAATACCGGTTTAGTAATTCACCGGGGGCAGTAAAAAATCAGAATGCCAATGTAAACAACTTAAGGTTTACAAGTCATTTCAAATCAAATAACCGCAAATACGAACTCTTTTTTGTTTTCCTATCCAATAAAAATGCGTCTTCCGAAAACGGAGGATTGCAAAGTCCGGCTAAACTCGATAGCTTATCGCTCAATGATCCGTACGAGTTAGAAACAAGATTAGGTAGGTCAGCGGCGGCGTCACGAAATCCGTTTAACACCAATGTATCAACTGGAAATATTTATACTGGTTCTCAATTTGTAATCAGGCAACAATATGATCTTGGAAAAAAAGATTCTAGCGTTTTGGATTCTGTTACCTACCGTATTTTTTATCCAAGGTTAAGGCTTCAACATACATTGTCTGTAGCGTCTAGTGCGTATCAGTTTTTAGATACCTACGTAGATTCTAGTAAGTACCGTTTGTATTTTAATAAGCCTCTTGCCTCCGCTAAGTCTATCAACTTTAAAGATAGTTGGCAGGACATCACAAATGAGTTTAGTATTCTTACATTCCCTGATAAAAACAACCAGAGCCAATATTTAAAAACGGGTATAGCGTATCAGGCGCTGAAAGGAACTTTTGATACCCTTGGAACGGCTTCTTTGTATAATATATACGCAGTAGGGGCCTATAAGAATAGGTCTAAAAATAAAATCTGGGATATTGATGCGCATGCCAATTTGTATTTGAATGGACACAATGCGGGCGATTACGATGCGGCTGTTTATTTGCAGCGTTATTTAGGCGCTAAAGCTGGTTATTTAACGCTCGGGTTTAATAATGTTAACAGGTCTCCTGCATTTTTGTTGGATCCTGCTAGTAGTTTTAAAATCAATGCCAACACCAATTTTAGCAAAGAAAATAGTGTTCAGTTAATGGCAAAATATGAAAAGCCTAACAGGAATTTTTCATTTTCAGCAAACTATTACGGCATTAGTAATTACATGTATTTTGACGGATTCTTTTCCGCAAAACAATCCTCAGGCTTGTTTAATTTATTGCAATTGTCGCTTCAAAAAAAGTGGCATTTAAAAGGCTATTGGAACTGGTACACAGAAATGCATGTGCAACAAAAAGTAGGAACGGGTCCTGTAAATGTGCCCAGTTTTTATACTAGAAATAGACTTGCATTTGAAGGCAACTTTTTTACCAACCTGGACGTCTCTACAGGTTTAGAAGTGCAGTATTTTACTGCCTACAACGCTGATGGGTATTCTCCGTTTTTAGGGGCTTATTTTTATCAGAACACACAGCAGCTATCCAACAGGCCTGATATTCATGCCTATTTTCATTTCAGAATCAAGCGGTTAAAAGGATTTATCAGGTTCGAAAACCTAAATAGCCTTAATACGGCCAACGGATTTTCATTTAGCAAGCCTAATTTTATGACGGCTTTATACCCCAATACCACGCTTTGGACCCGCATTGGGATCTGGTGGAACTTTATTAATTAAATTATTGTAGCTTTGTATTCATGAAGCGCCTCTTAACCCTATTTATTGCACTTATTTACCTAGTCATGTCTACTGGGTTTGTAATGAATAGCCATTACTGTATGGGAAAGCTCAGTTCTATTGAGCTAGGTCGTTCGGAGGTAAAAAAATGCATTTGTGGCATGCGCATTGATAGCACTAAAAAAAATAAGTGCTGCCATTCTAAAATAGATGTTGTTAAACTAGAAGACTCACATAAGTCAACAACCTCTACTATTGTATTCGCAAATATTATTGAAGCGGTTTTACCTCAGTTTTATGTGGAGCCTGTATTGTTTACAAACAAATACACGGAAAATCAATATCTTAAAAAGTTGCCGCCCAACTTAAACAAGCAATATACATTTAAGCGTATTGGCGTGTTTTTGATTTAGACCTTTCTGTCCTTTTATTTACACTTCTTTTCTTTATTGCCATGTTACGTGCATGGCTCAACTTATTTATTATTTTAAAAAATTAATTGTATGAAAATCAAATTCATTTTCGCGTCTATCATGGCTATTGTATTAACGGTATCTGCAGTGAGTGCTCAAACAAAATCTGCTCCAAAAACTGAAACCGTTAAAATCTGGGGTAATTGTGGCATGTGTAAAACAACCATCGAAAAGGCTGCTAAAGATGCAGGCGCTACAACGGCTGTATGGAATAAGACAACTAAAATGCTAAAAATTACTTATTTGGAATCAGCTACTAGCAATGCAAAAATTCAAGAAAAAATTGCTAGCGTTGGTTACGATACCAAAGATTTAATAGCGCCGGATGCAGTATACAACGAGCTTCCAGAATGTTGTCAGTATGAGCGTAAGGCGGCTAAAAAAAATTAATCATTCATTAACTATAAAGTATGAAAAAAGTCTTTTTATTGATCGCTTGTATTTGGGCTATTGGTGCTAGTGCACAAGTGCAAAAAGTAAATTTGCAGGCCAGTGGCTTAACATGTGCCATGTGCTCAAAAGCTATTTATAAAGCGGTTTCGGCCATTTCGTTTGTTGATACAGTACTTGTAAATATCGAAGCATCTACCTATGACATTCGTTTCAACAGTGATGCAACGCCCCAGTTTGATCAAATTGCAAAGGCAGTTGTGGATGCCGGATTTTCGGTGGCAAATCTTACGGTGGTTGTTAATTTCAATAAGCAAAACGTAGATAAAAATGGATTATTAACGCTCGATGGCATTCAGTATAAAATTATGGGAACATCACCTGCTACTTTGCAAGGAAGCAAAAAATTGCAATTGATAGGTAAGCAGTATATGCTCCCCAAAGATTTTAAAAAAATACCAGCAGGTTCAAATTCAGATATATCTGCTAAAACTTATTTAGTAGCCCTTAAATAAAGCAACATGAAAAAATTGTATTTCTTTTTGTTGTTGATTATAGGGGTTGAGGTAGGGGCGCAAGAGCTATATGTGTATACTGAGCCAGCAAGTAATATGCCTGCTAATTCTTTTGCTGTAAAGCAGAGCGCTAAATTTTTTGATCAGGGCGCTACATCTAGTACAAGACATGCTACAGAGCTTATGTTTGGTGCAAGTAAAAACTTGATGATCCATGGATCCGCAACCTATGGAGCACTTAACAATACGCCCTTTGGTTTAGAGAGTATCAGGGCATATGGTAAGTATCGTTTTTTTAGTGCAGATGGTATGTATAGTCATTTTCGAATGGCTGCTTTTGCAGAAATAGCACATAGCAATACAAAGCCTATGTATCAAGAAATCAACCTCCAAGGTGATCAATCGGGTAATCAAGTTGGTTTAGTTTTTACGCAACTCTTGCACAAGCTAGCGATATCATCTACCATTGCTTATGCAAGCATTAATGGAGAAAGCAAAGCGCATCAACTCTTAATGGGCAATAAAGCTTCTGCTATTAATTATTCATTGTCTTTTGGGCATCTAATATTACCCAAAAAATACACGAGTTACGATCAAACCAACTTTAATATTTACGCTGAGCTACTCGGTCAATCTATCCCTGGAACGGGTAAAAGCTACCTTGATTTAGCGCCTAGCATGCAGCTTATTTTTAAAAGTAAACTCAAGCTTAATCTGGCATACCGCTATAATTTACAGTCTAGTATGAGTCGCATGGCACAAACAAGCTGGATGCTTGGAGGCGAATGGCTGTTTTTGAATGCCTTTAAAAAGTAACCTCAATCTATAGTAGGCTGCTCTTTTTTTTATATCTTTAAAAGGTGAAAAAAAGGGCAGCCTATATATTTTTAGCCATCTATTTGCTAGGTGCTACGGAGCTTAATCAGCTCCTGAAAATGCCTTTATTGATTGAGCATTACATGGAGCACAAGCTTGATAATGGGAATTTGTCATTACTAAGTTTTATGTATATGCATTATGTGGGTGATGATGGTGATGCCACCGATGAGCAAAAAGACCAAAACTTACCATTTAAGTCGGCTCACTTTCAAATGCAAAACACCGTTGTTTTTTCTGTATTCAAATACGAGCTTCCTAAAATATTTGTGAATATTAACCGCAGCGTTTGGCCTGTCATGCAGTCCAACTCACTTTCTACTATTGCGCTCGGCTCTTTATTTAGACCTCCTAGGGCCTAATGTCTTTTGCGTTTGCGAACGCGCTCATTTCTATTTCTTTTTTACATAATTATAGCACATATGCTAAAGAAAATCATTGATTTTTCTATAGCCAATAAATTAATTATTGGTTTATTTATAATCGCACTTGTTGGTTGGGGCAGTTACGAAGTAACCAGGCTTCCTATTGATGCTGTTCCAGATATTACAGACAATCAAGTGCAAGTAATTACAGTATCACCTTCACTTGGGGCGCCAGATATTGAAAGGCTGGTAACATTTCCAATTGAGCAGTCTTGTAGTAGTATTCCAGGGCTTAAACAAATTAGAAGTTTTTCCAGATTTGGATTATCACTAGTAACGATAGTGTTTGATGACGAAACCGATATCTATTGGGCTCGACAACAAATTACAGAACAACTTCAAAAAGTAAAACAAGAAATCCCTGAAGGTGTGGGTGCTCCAGAACTTGCGCCAGTTTCTACGGGGCTTGGAGAAATATTTCAGTATGTTGTTAGGCCTTTAAAAGGATTTGAAAACACTTATGGTCCCATGGAGCTCCGAACCATTCAGGACTGGATTGTTAGAAGGCAATTGTTAGGAACACCTGGTGTTGCTGAAGTATCCAGTTTTGGCGGGAAGTTAAAGCAATATGAAATTGCTGTTAAGCAGGAGAAATTAAAGTCGATGGGTATTACCATCGGTGATGTTTTTGAAGCACTTGAAAAAAACAATCAAAATACGGGTGGTGCATATATCGAAAAAGGGCCTACTGTTTTATATATCAGAACAGAAGGGTTAACCGGAAGTATCGACGATATTGAAAAAGTAGTGGTTAAATCATTAGATGGCGGTACGCCACTTCTCATACGTGATGTTGCAACCGTGCAATATGGCGCTGCCATTAGGTATGGTGCCATGACGTATAATGCAGATGGTGAAGTAGCGGGTGCGGTAGTCATGATGTTAAAAGGGGCTAATTCGTCGGAAGTTATTAAACGGGTAAAAGCAAGGGTTGCGGAAATTCAAAAAATGCTACCAGAAGGTGTGGTGATTGAGCCGTTTTTAGACCGTACAAAAATGGTCAACAATGCCATTAGCACCGTTCAAACCAATTTAATTGAAGGCGCACTAATTGTAGTTTTTGTATTGGTGTTTTTCCTTGGCAATATTAGAGCCGGACTCATTGTATCATCAGTGATTCCGCTTTCGATGTTATTTGCCATTATTTTAATGAATTATTTTGGAGTTGGCGGTAATCTAATGTCGCTTGGCGCCATTGATTTTGGGCTCATAGTGGATGGGTCGGTTATTGTGGTGGAAGCCATACTGCACCGCTTTGCACACGCAAAACATTTTAGGGGATTATCTTCTATTGGTCAAAAAGAAATGGATGATGAAGTAGGTTCTAGTACAGGATCAATGATTAAATCAGCAGTGTTTAGTCAAATCATTATTTTAATTGTGTACCTACCTATTTTATCGCTACAGGGTATTGAAGGTAAAATGTTTAAGCCAATGGCTTTTACAGTTGCTTTTGCAATCATCGGCGCATTTATTTTATCCATTACCTATGTGCCTATGATGGCGGCGCTCGTACTTAATAAAAAGCTGAATCATAAAAAAACTTGGACCGATAAACTCATTGCTTTTATAGAAAGAAAGTACCAGCCCATTTTGCAAAAAATATTGGGGATTCCTAAACTGGTAATTGGTACAACAGTTGTATTGTTTGGTGTTGCTGTTCTTTTATTAACGAGAATGGGGGGAGAATTTATGCCATCACTTGAAGAAGGTGATTTTGCAGTGGAAACGCGCCTTTTAACAGGAAGTAATTTGAATAGTTCAATTGCCTCTACGCAGGAGGCCGTTAAACTTTTGTTGGCCAACTTTCCAGAAATCACAAAAGTGGTTACAAAAATTGGCAGTGCAGAAATCCCTACCGACCCTATGCCTTTTGAAGCAGGTGACATGATGGTAATCTTGAAGGATAAAAAAGAATGGACTTCGGCCAAAACCTTTCCAGAACTATCTGAAAAAATGACCGCCGTTTTAGAGCAGGTGCCTGGCATCACGGTAGGATTTCAATACCCGGTACAAATGCGTTTTAATGAACTCATGACAGGCGCAAGACAGGACGTTGTTTGTAAAATTTTTGGTGAGAATTTAGATTCGCTAGCTGTATACGCATCTAGGTTAAATTCGATTGTGCAAACCGTTGATGGGGCTGTTGATATATATGAAGAACAAGTAACTGGTATGCCGCAGGTTGTTGTGAAATACAATAGAGACGCCATGGCTAAATATGGGGTGCATGTGTCTGATGTAAATAGAGTGGTCAATACCGCATTTGCTGGTCAGGTTACAGGTCAGGTGTATGAAGAGGAAAAACGTTTTGACATGGTGGTTAGACTTTCAGATAGTGCGAGAAAAAACATGGAAGATATAGCGTCGCTTCAAATTTCAACAGCGCAAGGCACACAAATTCCGCTAGCGTATGTAGCGTCTATTACAGAAATTGAAGGCGTCAATCAAATACAAAGAGAAAATACAAAAAGAAGAATTATAGTAGGCTTTAATGTGGCTGGAAAAGACGTTCAAACAATTGTTCAGACACTACAACAAAAAGTAGAAGCGCAATTAAATTTACCCAAAGGGTACACCATTGTTTATGGTGGTTCTTTTGAAAATATGACAGCTGCTAAAGAGCGATTAGCCATTGTAGTACCCGTGGCTTTATTGTTGATATTTTTACTTTTGTATTTTGCTTTTGGTTCTGTTAAGCAAGGGCTACTTATTTATACGGCTATTCCACTCTCTGCAATGGGTGGTATTTTTGCACTCTGGATGAGGGATATGCCATTTAGTATTTCTGCAGGTGTGGGCTTTATTGCGCTATTTGGTGTAGCGGTATTAAATGGAATTTTACTTGTATCTGAATTTAATAGGCTTAAAGCTGCCGGCTGGCATGACGTTAAGCGTATTGTGATTCATGCTACTAAATCAAAAATGAGGGCCGTGCTTATGACAGCGCTTGTTCCATCACTTGGGTTTATTCCAATGGCCATAAGTACAGGTGCCGGCGGTGAAGTGCAAAAGCCATTAGCCACCGTAGTGATTGGAGGACTTATCCTTTCTACCTTATTAACCCTATTTGTTTTACCAGTTATGTATATACTTTTTGAAATGGGAACGAAATATTTGAAAGGCAAAAAATTAATTGTAATGCTTGGTGCTTTGCTTGTTGGGGTGTCTGCGCATTCGCAAGTAAGTATACAGCTAAATGCTGCCATTGATAGTGCCATTAAAAACAATGCACAGTATAATGCAGGTAATTTGCAAGTTGATTACGCCCGTGCGATGGAAAAGACGAGCACCGAAATTGATAAAACCGTATTTGATTTTGGATATGGCAAGCTCAATAGTTTTCAAACAGACAACCGTCTTGGTGTTTCTCAGAGTTTGCAATTTCCTGCTGTATATAAAAATCAAGCAGCAGCCAATAAACTAGTTACTCAAATCGCACAAACATCGCAACTCATTAGGACGCAGGAGTTAACGAGGCTTGTAAAGCAGCAGTATTATCATATTTTATTAATGGAGCAACAGCTGCAGCTATTAACCGCTGCAGATAGTTTTTACAATGCATTTTTAGCGCGTGCTAAAGAAAGGTTGTCAAGTGGTGCTTCTGATGTTTTGGAACTTGTTACTGCAGAAAATCAATTACTGCAAATACAAAATCAGCTGGGACAGCTAAGGGCAGCAAAAAGTATTGCAGTGGATCAGTTTAACCGAACTGTAAACACTTCGAGTAAAGTGCAGCCTTATAATACCAGTATTGTATATGATGGAGTAGTGTTGTCAAATATTGCACTGATTGAGTCGGCTCCTTTGGTACAATTACAGCGGCAGCAAATTGATTTATCAGAAAAATTAGTGGCAGTAGAAAAGAGTAAATTAAATCCTTCTTTTTTACTAGGCTACAGCTCAATGACCATCAATGGATGGCAGGCTATTTCGCAAACTGCCGATAAATACTTTGGATCTTCTGATCGTTTTGGTGCGGTAAGTGTTGGTTTAATGGTGCCCATTTTTTCGGGGGCGCAAAAAGCAAGAATTAGCGCTGGTTCTATTTTAGTGAAGCAAAAGAAATTAGAAGAAACAGCTGTAAAGCAGGAGTTGCAACAAAAAATACAAGAAGCTACGGCGCTTTATATTCAATATAAAAAAGCAATCGATGGTTATCACAAAAAAGGACTACCAGGTGCTGCTTTACTTATGCAATCAGCTACTCAAAAATTAACAGCGGGTGACATCAACTATTTAGACTGGGTGATGCTTATGAATCAGTCTATTCAAACACGTGCTAATTATTATATGGAAGTTGCTCATTACAACGAAGCTGCTTTTGAATTAGAAAAATTAAATACAATACAATAATTATAATTCATCTATATGAAAACAATATCTATTTTATCGGCGTCCTTTTTACTATTAGCAGCCTGCTCAACAAAAGTTGAAAAAGAAAATGCAGTTGCAAAGGGTGAGGCTCAGGTAACAAATACGGTTACTCTTACTAAAGCCCAATTGGACTTGGCTAAATTAAGCATAGGAAATTTGAGTGCTATGCAAATGCATAAAACCATTAAAGTAAACGGCTTTATGGATGTCCCGCCTCAAAACATGTTATCTGTGAGTATTCCAATGGGAGGGTATGTAAAAAAAGCCAATTTAATTCCTGGCCAAAAAGTGAATAAGGGCACAGTGCTAGCGGTATTAGAAGACGCTTCTTATGTTAGCTTACAGCAAGATTATTTAACGGCAAAAAGTAAGCTTGTTTTTTTAGAGGCGGATTATAATAGACAAAAGGCATTAAATGCAAGTAAGAGCTCTAGCGATAGACAGTTTCAACTTGCTTTATCGGAATTTGAAAGTCAGAAGTACCTCGTTAAATCATTAAGTGAAAAACTACAATTGATGGGTATTGTTCCGGCTCAACTAAGTGAAAACAATATTTCTAAATCAATTGCTTTTAAATCTCCCATTAGTGGATATGTGACTAAAGTAAATGTAAATGCAGGAAAATATGTTGCTCCCACCGATGTATTATTTGAAATCATGGATCCTTCCGATTTACATGCTCGCTTAGTTGTTTTTGAAAACGATGCAACTGCTATAAAAAAAGGAAACAAAGTAAAATTCACTGAAAATAATAAGCCTAGTAAAACTTATGAAGCCGAAGTACATGTTATTACCCCTAATATAGAAAATGAGCGCACCACAGAAGTGCATTGTGATCTTATTAGTAAAAATACGGGCTTGTTTCCGGGTACTTTTGTAAACGCCGAAATTGAATTAAACAATGTAGAGGTTCAGGTAATTCCTGCTGCTTCTATTGTAAAGTGGCAAAACAAATCTTATGTATTTGTTGAAACAGGGGTTGCTACATACGTTATGATACCAGTTGTTACAGGCATGGAAAGCAAGGGTATGGTTGAAGTTGTTTCTGGCATTACTGCTGCTCAAAAAGTGGTGGTAGCAAATGCTTACACTTTACTCATGAAACTAAAAAACAGTAGCGAAGAATAGACGCCTTATTTTTTTTCAACATTTGCAAAATCAACCTGATCTTCAACGTTGTAAAAGCCTGCAATCTTTTGTATCACTGCTTCTACAACTGCGTCTGGACAACTAGCGCCACTGGTGATAAGTATTTTCACCTCGCTTTGTTCAGGTAAATAATTGTCAAGTGTTTGTAGTTCTTTGGTGTTCCAGTTTCTATGTTCAATAGCTGATTTTGAAAGGAGTCTGTCCGGACCATCAATAAAATAGGTAGGTAGTTTTTGTTCGCAAAGTTCTACTAGGTGCGATGAGTTGCTGCTATTATAACCTCCAATAACAATGGCCAAATTGGCCTCGGTATCAAGCATGCCTTTAACAGCCGTTTGGTTGTCGCTTGTTGCATAACAAAGCGTATCTCTTGTATCTGCAAAACGAGTAGCAATACTTTCGTCTGTTAATTGATAGTGTTTTTTGATGGTCTCTTTTAAGTATTCCGATATAGCTTGAGTATCTGAAGCTAATTGTGTTGTTTGGTTGACAACACCAATTTTTGCTAAATCTTTGTTGATATCAAAATCTGGTGAGTAGCGGCCTTCAAACTCTTTATAAAATCCTTCAGCTTCTTTTTCGCCAGTTATATATTTTGCAAGTGCTATGGTTTCTTCCATATCATTTACCACAACGGTAGGTGTATGATAGGAAGCATGAGAAAAGGTAGCCCTAGTTTCTTCGTGTTTGGGCTTACCATGTACAATTATACTGTATCCTTTTTGTGCAATCTGTTCACTTCTATTCCAAACTTTTTCTACAAATGGACAAGTGGTATTGTATTTTTCTGTTACAATTCCTTTGGCTGCTAGCGTAGCTTCCATGTCGAGTGTTGTGCCAAATGCGGGAATGATAACAATATCTTCTTTTGTAAGTGTATCGAGCGGAATTAATGTTTTACCATTGGTGTCTTGTAAAAATTTGACCCCTCTTGCAAGTAAGTCTTCATTTACTTGCGGGTTATGAATCATTTCGCTGAGTAAGAAAATTCTTTTACCCGGGTTTTCGTCGATAGTTCTAAAAGCAATTTCAATGGCATTTTCTACCCCATAGCAAAATCCAAAATGTCTAGCTAAGTAAATATGAACATTCCCAAGCTTCAATAAAGTTGGGGTAAAATCTTTTTTAAGCTTATCCTCGTCTTTTCGGTACTGTTTAATAGCACTTATAAGAGGGCTTCTATAGCCAGTAGGAACGTTAAACTGCTTCATAATACAAAGATAAGGGCATCTGTTAACCTGAAATAACAATCTGGGGGTAAACTTAGGCCGCTGAGTGTTACCTTTGCGCCATGCATTATGTATCTGTAGAGGGGCTCACAAAAAGTTACGGGATTAACCCGCTTTTCAATAATATTTCCTTTAATATCAACGAAGGGGACAAAATTGCCCTTATAGCGCGCAACGGGGTAGGAAAGTCTACACTCTTAAAAATCTTGGCGGGTCAGGAAACGCCCGATAGTGGCAAGTTTTGGATCAATAAAGAGGTGACTGTCGCACTTTTTGAACAAGACCCCATTTTTGACGAGGATAAAACGATTGTCGAAAATATATTTAAAGCCAATCATCCAATCATTAAAGCCATTCAAAAATATGAACTGGCTATGGAAGCCGAAGACGGTATGCTTATTTCAGATAGCATCATGGAAATGGATGATTTGGGTGCCTGGGATTTTGAGGCTAAGGTCAAACAAATTTTAGGCAAATTAAATATCCATCATCTTCAAAAAAAGGTAAACGAATTAAGTGGTGGTCAGCGCAAAAGAGTGGCGCTTGCAAAAACGCTGATCGATATTGGTTTCGAGCATCAGCATACCCTACTTATGATGGATGAACCTACCAACCATTTGGATGTTGAAATGATTGAGTGGTTAGAGCATTATTTAAATGGCGAAAATATTACGCTATTACTTGTAACGCACGACCGTTATTTTTTGGACGCTGTATGTGATGAAATTTGGGAGCTTGAAAGAGAAAACATGTATGTATACAAAGGCGATTATGAATCGTACATGGAAAAAAAAGCAGCGCGTATAGAAAGTGAGCAGGCTAGTATTGATAAAGCTAGAAACCAATACCGCAAAGAGCTAGAGTGGATGCGCAAGCAGCCTAAAGCGCGTACTACTAAAAGTAAGAGCAGGCAAGATAATTTTTATGAGGTAGAAGCCAGGGCCAAGCAAAAAATTGAAGATGCGCAGTTGCAATTAGAAGCAAAAATGAGTAGGCTGGGTGGCAAAATTGTTGAATTAAAAAAAGTCAATAAATCATACGGCGAATTAGAAATATTAAAAGGCTTTGATTACACTTTTTCGAAAGGAGAAAGGGTGGGTGTGGTTGGTAAAAATGGAATAGGAAAGTCTACCTTCTTAAATATAATTCAAGAACTTGAAACGCCCACAAGTGGTAAAGTAAATGTTGGTGATACGGTTGTATTTGGTAATTTTTCACAAACAGGCCTCGATGTTAAGCAGGATTTTAGAGTAATTGAATATGTAAAATCTTTTGCCGAAAGTTTTCCTTTGGCAAAGGGTGGAAGCATCAGTGCAGCTCAGTTTTTAGAGTTGTTTTTATTCCCTCCTGACAAACAGTATACTTATTTATCGTCATTAAGTGGTGGTGAAAAAAAGAGACTGCATTTGTTAACCATCTTATTTAGAAATCCTAACTTTTTAATTCTAGATGAGCCTACCAATGACCTTGACCTACCTACGCTTGCCGTACTAGAAAGTTTTTTAACGGAGTATCAGGGTTGTGTA
Organism: Sediminibacterium sp.; assembly: GCA_017987615.1. Taxonomy (GTDB): domain Bacteria; phylum Bacteroidota; class Bacteroidia; order Chitinophagales; family Chitinophagaceae; genus Sediminibacterium. Next base: position 13,961 of record JAGNTI010000015.1, read on the forward strand.
ATGATTGTTTCGCACGACCGTTATTTTATGGACAGGCTAGTAGATCACTTATTTGTTTTTGAAGGTGGTGGTTTTGTAAGGGATTTTCCAGGAAACTATACCCAGTACCGTATCTGGCTTAAAGAACAGGAAACGGCCAAGGCAAATG
>JAGNTI010000138.1 GCA_017987615.1 Sediminibacterium sp.
TATGCCATCAGTATTATTAGCTGGGAGTTCTTTTATATTTTAATTGAACACCATGGTGCTAGGGATTTAGCCGTGTCTAATACCATGCGCAATATTTTTGGATTCTTTGGTTGCTTTACTTGGGCATTTGGTGCAACGGCTAATAGTATGGTGAGTAATTTAATGGGACAAAATTTAAATGAACAGGTACCTGTTGTTATCAACCGCATTATGATGTGGAGTGCCGGCATGGCCATTATTGTGTGTACCTTCTTAAATATTTTTCCAACCCAAGTACTTTCTATTTACGGACAAGGGCCTGCATTTATTGAAGCTGGCATTCCAGTACTTCGCATTGTTTCGATGGCACTGGTGCTTATGTCAGTATCGGTGGTATGGCTTAATTCGGTAACTGGAACGGGCAATACAACCGTAAATTTATACAGTGAGTTTGCTGCCATTATTTTATACTGCAGCTACGTATACATAGTACTAGAGCACCTCAAATTACCTATCGAATGGGGCTGGATGAGTGAAGTGATATACTGGGTAACCCTATTTATCCCTTCGTTTATATATATGAAAAGTGGTAGGTGGAAAAAACTAGCCAAGTACTAATTTGTCTACTAAATCGATGTAAGACCTCATGGCATCCTCTTTGGACATGCCCGCTAATTTTTGCCAAGCATTAAATTTAAAGGTCGCAACAAAATCAAAAGCATTTTCTGGCTTGTTAGCATCAGTAGCATCACCAATAGATCCTTGCTTATATAAAGAATACAATGAAAGAAGCGTTTCGTTGTCAGGCTTTTCTGTTAAGGTTTTTGTTTTTTCAAATGCAGCTTCAAATTTTGCTTGTAATTCCATGGTTGTTTATTTATTGTGCAGCTGCTAACATTTTAGCACCGGCTGCTTTAAGTGAAATATCTTCTGTTTTTCTGGTAGGAAGTTTTACCATTTTAGTAAGCACTTCTATTAGTTTGGTGGGCTGATGCAACTGATCGTAAATTTTTGCAAGTTCTAAATAGGTGTTTACAAAATAAGGATCTAGGGTTCTTGCTTTTTCCAAATAAACAACCGCACTATCCATACTTCCTTCGGGTAATCCACCATACATGAGTTTAACGGCCGCTTTTTTTACGAAGTTTAAATTGGCCATTTCCATATGCCATTTTCCTAAAGTAAAATTTGCTTTTGCATGACCGGGGTTAATGGCAAGCGCTTCGTCTGCGTAAATTTTTGAATTGCGCACACACTCAATTAATCTTTTATTGTCTGGTTGAAGTTCTGAAAGTTTAGCCTGCGTTAAAGACATGACGTATGCAGCATCTGCATTTTTTGGATAAGAAGCATAGGCTCTTAATGCATAAGCACCCGCAGACGATAAAAACAATTGTTTTGATTTGAGATCCTTTTCGTTAAAGCCAGCAAGCATGGTAGAAAGCTCAGCGGCCCTTACTAGCGCTATTACATTGGTGGTTTCTTGACTGAGTACCAGTTTGTATTTGTCTAATGCCTCAATTTCTTTTTGAGAGCGCTCCAATTGTAATCCTTCTTTTAATAAAGCTGCAATATCCTGTGCTTGCGCAAAATTTAAAAATGCACCAACACATATGGCTAAAAAAAAGATTATTTTTTTCATGGCTACAAATCTTTGCGGTTCATGGTTAAACCCACGGCTACAGAACCTACCATACCTGCAATGGGCGGCACCATTTTTTGAATATGTATAGAAATTTCCTGTGCAGTAGAAAATTTTTCAAAAACAGCAAGTGTAAAATTAGCAGCAACGGTTTCAAGTAAAGGTGTTGCCTCCTGCATCTGATGTTGTAAAATAGAAAACACAGCACCATAATCGATGGTATCTGCTAACTGTGTGATAGGAAAACTACTGGGCTCGTAAACAACCGTTACGTTAATTTTGAAAGTGTTGCCTACTAATTTTTCTTCTTCAAACAACCCATGATAACCATGCAGTAAAATATCAACTAAATGTATGGTTTGGGTCATAAGAAAAGTTTAAGCCAAGCCTTCTGCTGTTAAATAACGTTCTGCGTCAAGTGCAGCCATACAACCGCTACCAGCAGCTGTAACAGCTTGTCTGTAGTTTTTATCTTGCACATCACCTGCAGCAAAAACACCTGGAACATTTGTTTTGGTTGTACCCGGAATGGTTGTGATATATCCGGTTTCATCCATATCTAGGTATTCCTTAAATATTTTGCTATTAGGCTCGTGACCAATGGCAACAAAAAATCCTGAAATAGGTATTTCTTGAGTGTCACCCGTTTTATTATTTTTAATACGCACCGCTTCTACTTTTTGTGCGCCTAAAATTTCGTCGGTATCGGTGTTCCAGTATACTTTAATGTTTGGCGTATTTAAAACACGGTCTTGCATTACTTTACTTGCACGCATTTGTTCTTTTCTAACAAACATGTGAACGGTTGTACATAGTTTAGATAAATACACGGCTTCTTCAGCAGCGGTATCACCAGCACCTACAATGGCCACTTCTTTTCCTTTAAAGAAAAATCCATCACACACAGCGCAAGCACTTACACCAAAACCATTTAAACGCTGTTCGCTTTCTAGGCCTAACCATTTTGCAGAAGCACCTGTAGAAATAATTACCGTATCTGCAGCAATCCATTTTTCTTCGTCAATTTCTACTAAAAAAGGACGCTTACTAAAATCTACTTTGGTAGCCATACCATATCTGATATCGGCTCCCATGCGTTTTGCCTGCGCTTCAAAATGTACCATCATTTCTGGTCCTTGAATACCATCTGGATAACCCGGATAATTTTCAACCTCGGTTGTAATGGTTAACTGGCCACCTGGTTGAATACCTTGGTATAAAACTGGTTTCATGTTAGCACGTGCCGCATAGATTGCAGATGTATAACCTGCAGGGCCAGAACCAATAATTAAAACGTGTACTTTTTCTGAAATTTCTTGAGACATAAACTTATGTTTTACAAAAAAGCCCCAACAATAATTACTTGCAGGGGCTTCTCTTTTATTATTTTTAATTAGCCCAAATAAGCTTTTAAGGCGTTGCTATAACGTGCTTTTTGCAAACGTTTAATAGCGCGCTCTTTAATTTGTCTGATACGCTCTTTGGTTAAATCATATTTCATTCCAATTTGCTCAATGGTTACACCATTTTCGCCATCTAAACCAAAATATGCATTTACAATTTCTGCTTCACGAGGGCTTAACGATTTTAAAACACGTCTGATTTCTTCACGTAAAGAGTCTTTCATAACGTCTTCGTCGGTGTCATCAGAACCTTCCAATAAATCACCCATCGCTACATCTTCTGCTTCGTGCACTGGTGCATCTAGTGAAGTGTGACGTGTATTTGATTGGAAAATATTGTTGATTTCAGTTTCAGACATTTCTAGAATTTCTGCTAACTCCTCGGTAGAAGGCTCACGCTCATGCTCCTGCTCAAAAGCCATGTATGCTTTGTTGGCTTTATTGTAGGTACCAATTTTGTTTTGAGGTAAACGCACCAAACGACCCTGCTCTGCTAATGCTTGCAATATAGATTGACGAATCCACCACACCGCATAAGAAATGAATTTGAAACCTTTTGTTTCATCAAAACGTTGCGCTGCTTTTATAAGACCTAGATTTCCTTCATTGATTAAATCAGATAAAGACAAACCTTGGTGTTGGTATTGTTTAGCAACCGAAACCACGAAACGTAAATTGGCTTGCACCAATTTATCGAGTGCACGTTGATCCCCCATTTTAATGCGTTGCGCCAAAGTAGTTTCCTCTTCTGGCGTAATCATTGAAATTTTAGAAATTTCTTGAAGGTATTTTTCAACTGCTTGCGAGTCACGGTTGGTAATCTGTGTAGCGATTTTGAGCTGCCTCATGCTGTCTTACGATTAGTTCTTTGAATAGCTTATAAAGTGGGCGAAGATACAAAATTGCCCTACAAAAACCGCATAAAATGTCGATTTTATTACGATTTGGAATCTTATCTTCGCAGCCATGATAGACTTTAGGTCCGATACTGTAACAAAACCTAGCCCCAAAATGTTGGCCGCCATGTCTAGCGCGCCCGTGGGTGACGATGTTTTTGGCGAAGATCCTACCGTAAATGCCCTCGAAAAAATGACCGCTACCATGTTTGGAATGGAAGCTGCCCT
>JAGNTI010000139.1 GCA_017987615.1 Sediminibacterium sp.
TTTAATAGTGAGCAGTTTAAACCTACCATCTATTATACCACCAATGGAACAGCACCTACCACTGCTTCCAATATATATTCAACGCCGTTTTTAATTGATTCAAAAGCAACTATTAAAGCTGCTATTATTAATGCAAAAAAATCAGCACCGGATTCTGTACTCATAAATTTTCATAAAGCATTTAATAAACCCGTAACCTACAATATACCATATAGTAAAGGTTATCCTGCTGATGGTGCACGAACACTTGTGAATGGTTACCGCGGAACTTTAACTTACCAAGATGGTCAGTGGCAGGGCTTTATCACCAATATGGATGTTGTTATTGATTTACAAAAAATTGATACCGTAAGTTTGGTGCAAGCAAATTTTATGCAAATTATTGGCCCTGGTGTTTATATGCCTAAATATATTGAAGTACAAACATCCGTAGATGGTATCAATTATACCAATCAGGGTAGAGACAACAATACGGTATCTCCTACAGAAAGTAGTTTACTCTTTAAAGATTTTAAAGTACAAATGAAACCAACGGCTGCGCGCTATATTAAGTTTATTTCAAAACTTCAAAGCGGCTTTCAATTTATCGATGAAATTATTGTAGAATAAAAAAGCGGCTCCCAATTACTAGAAAAGGGAGCCGCTTTACATTTTTACTCATTAGTATTTTGTAACACCAGGCACCGGCACTGGATAGAATCCATCAGGACCCGGATTAACAGGCGCTGCAGCATCAAATGCATACACCGAAGGGTGTAAATTAAGACCAGAGTTAATTGCTTTATCCCAGTCTATAATTTGTCCACTATACGTAGCCATTCGGCCTAAAATAGATGTCATAGTTGAGTATGCGCCATTTTCTGCATCGGCATATTTATACTCACCTTTTGCAATCGCTGCAAAAAGTTCGTCATGCTCGGTTTGATATGGATTACGCTCTTTAGATTTATCAAATTGGAAAATTGTTTTACCACGTAAATCTGTGATACGTGCCGCATCGCAATAAATTTTTCCTTTGGTGCCTACAAGTAGTTCATCTACTTTACTTGAAGTCCCTGGCATATGTCTACACTGAGAATTTAAAATAGATCCATCGGCGTAATGAAACTCTACATAGTGATGGTCAAATATTTCACCGTGCTCTTTTGATTTTCTTACTTGTCGTCCACCAAAGCCTTGCGCTTTAACAGGATAGCCGCCCTTAAACCAGTTGATCACATCTAAATTGTGAATGTGCTGTTCAGTAATATGATCACCGCAAAGCCATACAAAATAATACCAGTTACGCATTTGGTATTCCATTTCTGTTTGACCTGCTTTACGTGGTCTTGTCCATACACCATCATTATTCCACCAAGCTTGCATCGAAGTAATATCTCCAATCATGTCTTTTTTTGCAAAAAGCGCGCGGTAAGAATCTTGGTAATGCCTTTGAAGACCTACTACCACATTTAATTTCTTTTGTTTTGCAATTTTAGCTGCTGCTAAAACCCTTTGCACGCCTGCAGGATCTGTAGCTACCGGCTTTTCCATAAATATATGTTTGCCTTGCTTTACAGCTTCTTCAAAATGAATGGGTCTAAAACCTGGAGGCGTTGCAAGTATCACAACATCTGCAAGTGGTATGGCTTTTAAATAACCATCAAAGCCTACAAATTTTCTTTCTTCTGGAACATCAAGTGTGCCTTTTGTGCCAGCGCCGGCACTAGCAAGTTCTCCACTTACATTTTTGTAACATTCATCTAATCGGTCTCTAAAAGCATCCGCCATCGCAACAATTTTTACATTTTGTTTGCTCATCAATGCTTGAACGGCAGCGCCTGTTCCACGTCCGCCGCAACCAATAACGGCTACTTTGATAACGTCATCAGAACCAGAAAAAAAGTTAGCTCTAGAAATAATGGGTGCAGCTGCAATAGCACCTGCTAGCATCGAACCTTGTTTTACAAAGTCTCTGCGTTTGTCATGAAAAGATGAATTTGACATATGGCTGTTGTTTTTATTTTATTAAATAGGTGGTATAAAATTGTTGCGCTTGTTCGGGAGTTGGTTGTTGTAATGGACGCACCAGTCTAATGCCTACATCTGTAGCTTCTGTGAGCCACCATTTACTTTTTGGAATTTGTGGATCGCGTCGATTCCAAATGGGATCTGATTTAATGCGTTTACCATTTCTACAAGTATTGGCATCCGATAAATACGATCCGCCCCGTAATACCTTTGGATACACGCCTTGCGTAGGTGCAACCATAGGGTTGCTTAATTCGATGCTAGCATATCTACCAGGTAAATAATGATCCGTGGTCCACTCCATTAAATTACCAAGCATGTCATAAAGTCCCCAAGCATTGGGTAATTTTTGAGCTACTTTTTGGTATTTGTTAGTACTGTTTTTTTGAAACCATGCATATTTGGTAAGCAGGTTAGGGTCTGTTCCAAAATAGTATGGGGTAGTTGCTCCCGCCCTGCTTGCATATTCCCATTCGGCCTCTGTTGGTAGTCTATAAAAAATACCTGTTTGTTTGTAGAGCCATTTGCAAAACATAAGAGCTGCATACTGCGACATACTATTAGCAGGGTAGCCACCCTCTTTACCCATACCCCAGGTCAAATCTACATATTGAGGACTAGGTCTAGTGATTGCGTCTACATCAGAATTTTGAGAAGTCGTTTCGTCTTTTAAAAAAACATCAAATACATCACGGGTTACTTCTGTCGCACTCATCCAAAATGCATCTAGTGCAATTTCTTTTTGAGGCGTTTCGTCGGTATTGATTTTTGGAGATACTATAGTGGAACCTATTTTAAATTGTCCTGCAGGTATTGGCACCATTGCAAAACGCAAATTACTGACCGGTAATTTTTGCTCATACTTTTCGAAATTGAGACTCGTTTGTTGCGCAGAAGCACCAATAGCAATGAAACAAAATATGACTGCAAAAAAATTCTTGAACACAATTAAAATTTAGAATTAGGAAGTTATGAATTTTTTATAATAGCTGCAACAATTATTGTTCTAGGTAGCTATCAAATTTTCCAAAACTAACTTTATGAATCCTTCCATTTTGTAATGTAGTAATGAGTACTTCAGATTTGTACTTTTTTGCCAATATTTTAACCTGATCGATTGTTAGGATGCTACAGGCCGTTGCCAACCAATCTGCGGTTGTAGCAGATGGAGCAACCACAGTTACATTCCGCTGAAAAGTAACGCCATAGCCGGTTCTAGCATCTATGATATGCGCATACTTTTTACCATTATGTAGCATAAATTGAAATGCATCACCAGATGTTGCAACTGCCTTATTGGATAAGATGAGCTTACGCTTCCATAATGCTTCCTGCTGCCCGGGTATGTTTACACCAACGCGCCATCCTTTTTTATCTGACGGCATACCAAAAGCAACCATATCACCACCTGCATCTACAAGCGCATTTGTTATTCCAAATGATTGTAACAAAGCGAGTACTTTATCAGCGGCATATCCTTTAGCAATTCCACCCATATCGAGTTGCATGTTGGGTTGTAAAAAAGTAATCGTTTGCGCACTACTATCTAATAGAACTTTATTTAATCCAACAGATTTTTGGGCTTCATTGATTGCGGTGGCGTTAGGAAATTGTTGAGACTTACGTGCGTTTCGCCATAAACGGGAAAGTGGACCTACGGTAATATCAAAACTGCCATAAGAATCTTTGTAGGCCTCGCGTGCCGTGCAAAGTAGTTCCATTAAAATAGACGAAACTTTTGTGGGTTTGCCAACTAGCGCGTACCTAAGTTTAAATAATTCGGCGCTACTATCATAATCACTACAAATTAAATTGATGGAATCAATAAGTTTAAAACTTTGATACGCTGCGCTGTCTGCTATTTGTTTTGCTCCTGCATAAATTATTAAATTAAATGGAGAGCCCATCTTTTGCATACTATACGCGTATCTATTTTCTTGTGCTGCCGATATACATGCCTGCACAAAGAATAATAAAAAGAAAATGAGCTTTTTCAAATAAAAGAAGTTTGCGTTCAAAAGATTTGTAATTTAGAAAAACTTTAATCGTGATTGGGAAAATTAAGCGGGTTTTATTGTATTTATTTGTTAGCTCCTTTTTATATGTGCTGATAACAAAGTTTGT
>JAGNTI010000016.1 GCA_017987615.1 Sediminibacterium sp.
CTATTCCAAGTTTTGCAGAATTGCAACCCGCTATGGTATATGAAATGGCACTGGGTACACAACCACTGCAAAAAGCAAATGCCATTCGTTTAGAAGCCGCTAAAAAATCGGTATTGGTGGCAAAAGCGCAGCAATATCCTACCTTAACGGTGGGCGGTAATTTGGCATCCAATTTTTCTAATTCTTTTAGAAGAACAACGGGCGCAAGCTTTTTAGGATACGGAACACCAGTGCCTGGCTTTGATCCAAAAGTATCTATTGGAGGCCAAGATTATTTTATACAGAGTCCCGTTTATAAACTCAATCAAACCAACCGAAATATCAGTGAAATATGGGATGGTTGGGCTAAGCAGCTGAGTAACAACTTTGGTCAGAACATTGGATTTAACCTATCTATCCCCGTTTTTAATGGCGGTCAAGCTAAAGGAGCTTATCAACGCGCTAACCTGAGTGTTAAATCTGCGGAGTTGCAAAAAGAACAGTCGAATATCACTTTAAAGCAAAATATTTATACGGCTTATAATAACGCAACTGCTGCTTTGCAAAAATTAAACGCAAGTGCCAAAGCTGTTGAAACATCACAAAAAGCCTATGATTTTGCTTCTAAAAGATATGAAGTGGGGCTTTTAAGTTCGCTGGATTTAATTACCAATCAAAATAATTTGTTGCGTGCTAAAGTGCAACAATTAAGTAATCAATACGATTATATATTTAAGATGAAAGTGCTTGAGTTTTACAAAGGACAAGGCATTACACTTTAATATAGCATCATTACATTTTTAAAAAGTTTGAAATAAAATACCATGAATAAAAAATTACTTTGGACGATCGTTTCACTTGTTGTTTTAATTGTTTTGTTTGTAACACTTAAAAAAACCGGCGTTATTGGAAAAGAAGATGGACTTACCGTTTCTGCAGAAAAAGCCGAAATGCGCACCATCATTGAAACCGTTAATGCAAGTGGTAAAGTATATCCAGAAATTGAAGTAAAAGTAAGTCCGGATATCAGTGGAGAAATTGTTGAGCTAAACGTAAACGAAGGTGATAGTGTAACCAAAGGCCAAGTATTAGCCCGTATATATGCGGACATTTATTCTACGCAGCGTGATCAAGTAGCTGCGGGTGTAAACCAGGCTAGAGCACAGCTTGCAAATTCATCTGCAAGCATTGGTGGGCTAAAAGCAACGCTTGATAATGCAAAGCAAGTATACGATCGTCAACTTAAATTATACAATGACAAAGTAACTTCTCGTCAAGAATTTGAACAAGCGCAACAAGCATTAAGATCTGCAGAAGCAAATTACAATGGCGCTAAAGAAGGACTTAAAGGTACACAAGCCGCCATCAGTGGTGCAGAAGCTCAATTAGCGCGTGCCAATAAAGATTTATCTAGAACAACACTAGTGGCACCCATGAATGGTATTATTAGTTTGCTTGCAGTAAAAAAAGGCGAGCGTGTTGTGGGTACTGCGCAAATGGCGGGTACCGAAATGATGCGTGTAGCAGATATGCGTAGCATCGAAATTAGAGTAGACGTTGGTGAAAATGATATCCCTAAAGTAAAAATTGGCGATACGGCTGTAGTAGAAGTAGATGCATATACCAATAGAAAGTTTAAGGGTCTTGTATATAAAATTGCAAATCCAATTACTGCTGGTGCAGCGGCTGGTGGAAGTTCTGAAGTAACCAACTACAAAGTGCATATTCGTTTATTACAAAGTAGCTATCAAGACTTACTTGTGGCTGGCAATAGCTTTCCTTTTAGACCAGGTATGAGTGCAAGTGCCGATATTCAAACCAAAACCAAAGTAAACGTTTTATCGATTCCTTTAAATGCGGTAACAACAAGAGACAAGTCGGAAGGTAAAGCAGGTGCAAGTACTGGTAAAGAAGATAAAAAAGAAGAAGCCGCCCCAGCTACAGATAAAAAATCTTTAGAAGCAGATGATACCGAAGAAGTAGTATTTGTTCTACAAAAAGACAACCGTGTTAAAAAAGTAAAAGTAAAAACGGATATTCAAGACCTTAATTTCATCGAAATTATTGATGGTATTAAAGCAGGTGATCAAGTAATTACAGGCCCTTACAATACAGTTAGTAAGCTTATTAAAGATAGCAGCCTTGTAAAAGTTGTAAGTAAGGATAAACTCTTCGAAGACAAGAAAAAAGACTAAGATTTTCAATAAAAAATCCTTTCGTATGTTTGTGGTTGATCAACAACCCAATTAGATATGCGTTTTGGAATTATCGGAAGTGGAAGTTGGGCAACAGCCCTTGCTAAAATCTTAACAGATAATGGTAATGCTATTCATTGGTGGGTAAGAAATGCTGACACCATCCAGTATATTCAAAAACGCAAACACAATCCACATTATTTAAGCGCCGCTTATTTTAATCAGGCACAACTTCATTTAACGGATAACGTGCAGGAGCTCGTGGCCGCTGTGGATGTTGTTGTGGTGGCTGTTCCATCGGCATATGTGAGTTCTATTTTTGAAGGTATTGATCCTAGCATACTAGAAGGTAAAAAAATTGTGTCTGCTGTAAAAGGCATTTTACCAGATCATAATGTTCTTCTCAATCAATACCTGCACACTACATTTAATTTTCCACTCGATCATTATTTTACACTACTCGGTCCTTGTCATGCAGAAGAAGTGGCCGCCGAAAAATTATCTTATTTAACTTTTTCTGGAACTACGCATGAAGCAGCGCAGGAGATAGCATCGCATTTTAATTGTGATTATATCAATACCGTTGTTAATACCGATATCTATGGTTCTCAGTTTGCGTCTGTATTAAAAAATATATACGCACTTGGTGCTGGTATTGCACATGGACTAGATTACGGAGATAATTTTCTAAGCGTTTATATTGCAAATTGCGCCAACGAAATGGCCAATTTTTTACAAAAATGTGATCATTGTGAAGGCGCAACTAAGATCGCACCTAATTATAATGCATCTGTTTATTTAGGCGACCTACTCGTTACCTGTTATTCATTGTACTCACGCAACCGAACTTTTGGAAACATGATTGGCAAAGGCTACTCTGTAAAAGCGGCTCAACTCGAATTAAATATGGTGGCCGAAGGATATAATGCAAGTAAATGTATTTTTGAAATCAATCAGACCTATGGTGCTGAAATGCCTATTGCTACAGGTATTTACCAGATTTTGTGGAAGCATGTACACGCGGCAAATGGGTTTTCTGAAATAGAAAAAATACTCCTGTAATTATTTATTGGAGGCTACACCTCAAAAAAATCTGCTGCAATCCCGTCTAAAAAAAACTTCCCTTGTGCTGTTGCTTGTAAATAATTGCCTTGTTCAATTAATTGACCTTTGTCAATATAGTCTGCTGCTGTTTTTTTTGTTCTGACAACAGACTCAGCACCAAATTTTTCTTCTAAATAAGTGAACGAACATCCTTCAATGGTTCGAAGGGATGTCATCATGTATTCGTTATACTGTGTAGACGTCGATAATATTTCAGACTCAAAAGGAACGGTATTGTTTTCAATACTACTTATGTAAAGCGCATTGTTAGCAATATTCCACTGACGCGAATTGCCAGTAAATGAATGCGCGGATGGACCAATGCCTAAATATTTTTTTTGTTGCCAGTAACTGGTATTGTGTTTACTCCTATAACCGGGCAGTGCAAAATTCGAAAACTCGTATTGTTCATAGCCCGCCTTATTTGTACGCTCCATTAAGATATCAAAATGTGCTGCTTGTTTTGCAGTATCAATATCCTCTTTTTCACCTTTTAATATAAGTGCACTCAGTGCTGTTTTGGGTTCCACTGTTAATGCATAACAGGATAAATGTTGCACTTCTAATGCAACGGCTGTATCAATATTTTGTATCCAGTTTTCATGACTGAGCGTAGGGATTCCATAAATAAGATCTATCGAAATATTAGATATCCCAACTTCTTGTGCGCGCTTAATTGCCTCAATGGCAGCTTCAGATCTGTGGGCCCGGTTCATCCAAATAAGGTCTTGGTCTACAAAAGATTGCACACCCATGCTCAGTCTATTGATCCCCATGGATTTAAATGAGCTTAGTTTTTCTATTGAAATATCATCAGGGTTTGCTTCAAGTGTAATTTCTATAGTTGGCGAAAGGGTAAAGTGCTTGGTAATGGTATCAAGGATATGCGCAGTATTTGGCGTGGGCAGTAGAGAGGGGGTTCCTCCTCCAAAATAGATAGTATCAATAACAAGTGTTGGGTCTTCAAAAAAATGCTGTTGTAATTCAATTTCTTTGCAAACAGCTTGTACCATGGGTTCTAATAATTTGGTAGAAGCGCTAAAATGAAAATTACAATAGTGGCAGGCCTGCTTGCAAAAAGGAATATGTACGTAAATGCCTGCCATGTAAATGATTATGTTGCAAATCTACCAAATAGTTGCTACTATGCCGTTGATGTTAGACGAAGCTCCTTATTTTTGTATCCATGCAAATCCGTTATTTGTTCGTTCTGGTTACTTTTTTAAGTACATCGCTTTTGATGGGCTCTAGCTTGATGGCACAGCAAAATTTGGATACTACACACATGCAGGACACTTCCTCCATGATCTCTTCCATAGATTCAGTGTATGCAGACAGTATCAAAAGGGCTTCTGATTCTTTATCATTAATAGCCAAAAAAAAGGCGGTTATCGATACAACCTCGTATCAAAAACTAATGACGCACCCTTATTTGCCCATGCAAACAAAGCCGTCCTTTAGAATCAATGAACTTCGCATTGCACCTAATTTTGATGGTCGGTTCTATTTACTTATTGGTATGCTTTTTTATTTGGCATTTATCAAAGTCACGTTTCCAAAGTATTTTTCCAATCTATTTCAACTTATTTTCCAAAGCCCGGTAAGACAAAAACAAACGAGAGAACAGTTGCAACAAAATAATTTGGCGGCTCTGTTTAGTAATATTTTGTTTATTCTCAATGCCTCCATATTTGTATCGCTACTCGCTGTTAAAAATGCCTGGGTAGACTTGTCGCTCTATACATGTATAGCCTATAGCGCTGCCCTCTTTGCAGGACTTTATGTATTCAAGTTTTTGTTTTTATGGTTCTCGGGTTGGCTATTTGGACAAACAGAGGCGATTGGAAATTATAGTTTTATCGTTTTTTTGACCAATAAAGTGATGGGCGTATTTCTAATCCCTGCTATTTTACTATTGGCATTTTCGCCGATTTCTGTTCAGGATTTTGCCTATAATATTGCATTAATCGTCATCAGTATCCTGTTTGTGTACAGGTATCTTATATCTTTCTCTATCGTAAGGACCTCTTTGAAGGTGAGTGCCTTCCATTTTTTCTTGTACCTTTGCACCTGCGAAGTACTTCCTATGTTGGTTTTATACAAACTGACGAAGGATTTTATTAGCGGAACTTTTTAACTTTGCACAACCTTAGATAAGTAGTATGGCAAAAATCGGATCAAAAACTGGGACAGCTGTTAAAACAGCCGCTCCAAAACGAATTTTAATTTCTCAGCCAAAACCGGAAAGTGATAAATCTCCATATTACGATTTAGAGCGCAAGTACCAGGTAGAACTGGTGTTCCATCCTTTTATTAAATTAGATGGAATTCCTGCTAAAGAATTTAGAAAACAAAAAATTGATATCGCTGCTTATACAGGCGTCATTTTCACGAGCAGAAATGCAATTGACCATTTCTTTCGCACCGCAGAGGAAATGAAAGCTTCTATCAGTCAAGACACAAAGTACTTTTGTATTACGGAGGCTGTTGCACTTTATTTACAAAAATTTATTTTATACAGAAAACGTAAAGTATTTTACGGCGCAGACGGCTCGAGTAAAAGTATGCTTGATGTTATCAATAAGCACAAAGAGAACGAAAAATTCCTCTATGTGTGTAGTGAAAATCAGCAAGACAATGATATTTGCGGCTGGCTTAAACTACACAAATGCAGTTTTGAATTAGCATTCATGTACCGTAGTATCAGCAATGATATTACCCCTTTATTTGCAAAAAAAGGATTCGAAATTATTTGCTTTTTTACCCCTAGTGGTGTAAAAAGTTTATTTGATAATTTTCCGGAATTCAAACAAAACAAAGTTGTTATCGGCGCTTTTGGAAGCAATACTTCTAAAGCAGTGGAAGATGCTAAACTTCGTTTAGATATTAAAGCACCGGCTCCTCAAAGACCAAGCTTAGTAGCTGCTTTAGACCACTATTTGCAATCCCTTGTCGCAAAAAAATAATCTTTTTGCAAGCGAATCATTCTACACCTAATTTATTAATAAAGGAAACCAGTCCTTACCTGCTCCAACACGCGTATAATCCTGTGGAGTGGCATCCTTGGGGAGAAGCTGCTTTGCAACTTGCTAAAGATTTAGATAAACCCATTTTAGTGAGTATTGGTTATGCAGCCTGTCATTGGTGTCATGTGATGGAACGTGAAAGTTTTGAAGATTTGGCTACTGCCAAGATCATGAATGATCACTTCATTAATATTAAAATTGATAGAGAAGAAAGACCCGATCTAGATCATATTTATATGGACGCCGTGCAAGCCATGACGGGAAGTGGGGGTTGGCCGCTCAATGTTTTTTTGACCCCAGATAAAAGACCTTTTTATGGTGGTACTTATTTTCCACCTGAACCCTTGCACAATAGGGCGAGCTGGAAAGATGTATTACTAGGTGTGTCAAAAGGGTTTAAAGAAAATAGAGATCAGATTGATGCGCAGGCAGATAAATTAACCCAGCATTTATTAAGTTCCAACGGATTTGGATTTCAAAATAACAATACGGAGGCAGGTCCGGCACTCAGTGATATGGATGCTTCGGTATCGGCGCTACTATCTCAAGGCGATCCCGTTTGGGGTGGCTTTGGCGGTGCTCCCAAGTTTCCTCAAACAGCATCGATTCGTTTTTTATTGAAATACCATTTTTTCAATCCCACACATGAAAATTCATTGGCGCATGCGCTGCTATGTTTGGATAAAATGATTGAAGGCGGTATTTATGATCAATTGGGTGGCGGATTTTCACGTTATAGTACTGACGTGCAGTGGCTTGCGCCTCACTTCGAAAAAATGTTATACGATAACGCACTCCTTGTAACTACATTATCTGAAGCCTATCAATTAACAAAAAAAGAATCTTACCATAAAGCTATTATTGAAACACTTCAATTTGTTGAAAGAGAATTGATGGATGCTGATGGTGGTTTTTATAGTGCGCTAGATGCGGATAGCGAAGGTGTGGAAGGGAAATTTTATACATGGTCTGCAGCAGAAATTATTCAGTTACTAAAAAATGATGCACCACTATTTATGGCGTATTATGGAGTAACAGAAACTGGTAATTGGGAGCACACCAATATTTTACATACACCAAATGCGGCTCGCGCTGTAGCGCAAAGCCTTGGTATAACTGAATCTGAGCTATTATCAACGATTCAAAATTGCAATGCTGTTTTGATGGTGGAGCGAAATAAAAGAGTTAGGCCACAAACAGATGACAAACAATTGCTAGGTTGGAATGCGCTGATGAATACGGCTTTCAGTAAAGCCTATGCCGCAACTGGAAATAAAAATTATTTAATGCGTGCGCAAAAAAATATGGCGCACTTATTTGAATGTTTCAAAGATGTAAATAGTGACGGTTGGCTTCACACGTATAAAAATGGTCAAGCAAAAACACCTGCTTTTTTAGATGATTATGCATATTTAATTGAAGCGCTCATTCAACTACAAATCGTATCCGGTGATTTTCATTGGCTTGAAAAAGCGGGTGAAATCACAGATTATGTGAATGATCATTTCATGGAATCTAGCACTGGATTTTACTTTTATACCCATGACGCACAAACAGATGTTATTCTAAGAAAAAAAGAAGTGTATGATGGGGCGACCCCTAGCGGAAACGCGGTAATGGCTAATAATTTGCTTCATCTAAGTGTCGTATACGCTAGCGACAAGTATTTGTCCCTAAGCAAAAAAACTTGTCAATCCCTTTTACCTGCTATAGCCAAGCATCCGGGTTCCTTTGGGGTTTGGGCAGGCGTTGTCTACAATCAGGTGGTAGGAATGAGGGAATTAACCCTCATTGGACCTGGTGTTTTATCCTATTTGGAGGCTGCGCTTCCCCTATATCGACCCAATTTAATCTTAAATATTTCAGAAAATCGGTCAACAGGCATTTTGGCGATTTCCAATAAAATAATTGATAATCAAGAAGTTACGTTTCAAATTTGTGAAAATTATGCCTGCCAGCTCCATCAACTCGCTGATTTTGACAGTTTTTTAGCAATTGTGTAACTGGTAATCAACTATTTTGCACTTCGGTTTTAGCCATTCCCCATGGCAAAACAGGGAAAACATTAAAAAAATAACTACTGAATAGAATTTTACCCTGGATCATTAATTTATTGGTTTTTAAGCGCTAAAACTCAGGTTTCTGACGTTTCAAAACTTATATTTGTCACTGTTATAAATCACACAGATCAGATGAAAGGATATTTAACTACAATTACCTTGGCGTTTTTTACGTTGAGTTTGACTTCTTGCTTCTTTGGAAAAAACAAAGGTAAGGGGCTGCCTGATGATGGGCAGTTACATGGCGTTGCTCCTTCAGCCAAGCAAAGCATGTTAACACCAAGGACCATGGTATACGTTCCGCCTGGAACATTTCATATGGGCCCAAGTGATGAAGACGTTAGTTTTAACTACAGCAATCGTAATAGAATGGTGTCTATTCCTGGTTTTTGGATGGATGCTACCGAAATTACCAACAACCATTATCGTCAGTTTGTAAACTGGGTGCGTGATTCACTTGCTTACAAAGTAACTTCTGGTGTTGGATTAAACAATCCTTCAGATACCACAGCGGTAAACTGGAAAAAAGTGGCTTTGTATAAATACGATAACAAGCAACTAGGCACGTTAAATGGCCTTACTTACGAAAACGCACTTACTAGAAAATTAGCCATCGATCCAGATAGTTTAATTTACAGAGTTCGTTATTTTGATTTACCTGCCGCAGCAAAAATCAATAAAAATGATCCTACTCAAAAAGGTCGTGATCAAATTGTGAGTTATGCAGTTCCTGTATATCCTGATACACTAGTTTGGATCAGAGACTTCTCTTATTCTTACAACGAGCCTTTAGCAAAAAGATATTACGCGCATCCGGCATACGGCAACTACCCAGTAGTTGGTGTTACTTGGAAACAATCGGTTGCTTTTTGTCATTGGAGAACGCATCTTCAAAATGCAGATTTTGAAAAAAAGAAAATTGCTGTGGATGGTGATTACAGATTACCAAACGAAGCAGAGTGGGAATACGCAGCAAGAGGTGGTCGTACCAGTACGATGTTCCCTTGGGGATCTCCTTATTTAAGAAATAAAAAAGGCTGTTTGCTTGCAAACTTTAAACCAGGTAGAGGTAACTATCCAGAAGATGGTGGTTTTTACACGGTTAAAGCAAATGCATACTGGCCTAACGATTTTGGTTTATACAATATGTCAGGAAACGTTGCAGAATGGACAGCGTCTTATTTCTACGAAGGCTCTTACAATTTTATGTCTGACTTAAGTCCGGATGTAAGAATTGAAGCCGATGAAAATGATCCTCCACGCATGAAACGTAAAGTAGTAAGAGGCGGTAGCTGGAAAGACGTTGGTAACGCTTTACAAGTGAGTGCGCGTGCTTACGAATACCAAGACACTGCAAAATCATATATCGGTTTTAGAACTGTTATTGATTTAGCGCCAAGATCAAAAAGATAATTCCATTACAAAATATTCATCTCAACTTTTTAATTCATAAAAATCCAATCCATGTCAGCTCAACAAGAAAAAATCTTTGGCTTACCAGCTCAAACAACAATGAGACTTGTAAACATTTTTGTATGTACCGGTGCATCTGTCGTAATTTTTGGTGCAATGGCAAAAATTCTTCACTTATCATGGGCAGACTGGGCGCTTAAAATTGGTTTAACAACAGAAGCGATTATCTTTTTGATCTATGCTATCTTACCTCCAGAAGGACATGCTCCTGCAGGTGGTGGCGCTGGTGCAGATCTTCCTTCTTCTGTGGTTGCTGATGTAACAAAAAGATTTGATGAATTATTTGCGAACGCAGGATTAACACAAGAAAATTTATCTAAGCTTAGCACGAGCTTTCAAAAATTAGGCACCACTGTAGATCAAATTGGTCAAATTGGTGATGTTGTAAAATCTACTTCAGATTTTTCTGCTAAAACAAATGAAGCGGCTATCGCGCTTGGTTCTATTAAAGATGCTGCTACTAAAGCAACAGATTCTTTAGGAAGTATTTCTTTGGCTTCTGATAGCACCAACGAATACCACAAACAAGTACAAGGATTAGCTAAAAACTTAGGTTCATTAAATACCATTTATGAACTTGAATTACAAGAAAGCAACAACCATCTTAAAGCACTTAACCAGTTCTATGGCAAATTAGCGCAAGCTTCTGAAGCAATGAACGGTACTGCAGAAGATGCATTAAAAGCAAAAGAACAAATTGGTGCCCTTGCTAATAATTTGGGTAAATTAAATCAAGTATACGGTAACATGTTAACTGCGATGCAGGGTAGATAGTAACCAACCAAGATTTAAAACTCATTATTAATAAGACTACCTAAATAGTACAATATGTCACTACCTAAGGAACCGCGGCAGAAAATGATTAACATGATGTACCTAGTGCTTACCGCACTATTGGCACTGAATGTTTCGGCCGAAATTTTAAACGCTTTTAAAACCGTAGATCGCAGTTTGATGATTGCGAGCGGTGTTGCTGAGCAAAAAAATGAAGAGATCTTCAAATCATTTAAAGCAAAGCTAGAAGATCCTACTTCAAGAGAGAAAGCAGCGATTTGGGAACCCAAAGCGCAACAAGCTAGAAAAATATCTGACGAGTTATACAACTACATTGAAGGACTTAAGCAAGAACTTAAAAAAGAATCTGGTCTTAAAACAGTAGAGGGTAAAGAAGAATATAAAGAAGATGATTTAGATGCTGGAACACGTTTATTGGTGCAACAAGCTCCAGAAGGAAAAGGAAAAGGCAAAGAGCTTTTTGAAAAATTAAAAGCCTACAAAGAGCAGTTGTTGAGTATCGATCCAGAAATGAAAAAAGAAATTGAAGTAGGGTTGCCACTTGATTTAACCATTCCTCCTACTTCTAGTGAAGCAGGAAAAAACGATTGGGCTTATGCTTATTTTCATATGACACCAACGATTGCTGCGATCACCATCATGAGTAAATTTCAGAATGACGTAAGAAACTCTGAATCAAAAGCAGTTGAGTTTTGTCATAAGCAAATTGGTCAAGTAGAAATTATTTACGATCAGTTCCAAGCTTTTGCTGGAACCAATACACAATATCTAATGCCAGGTGAAGAGCTTGTTATCACCGCTGGTATTGGTGCGTTTAGTAAAGCGGCGCAACCTTCTATTTCAATTGATGGTGCTAACGTGGCACTTAACGCCGAAGGTACTGCAGAGTACAAAACACGTGTTGGGGCTTCTGGGACTGGCATTAAGCGTGTAAGAATTTCTTATGCAAAACCTGATGGCACAACAGCTGTTGTAGAAAAAGAAATTAAATATACGGTAGGTATACCTGCTGGCTTAACCGTTTCTACCGATAAAACACGCGTGTTTTACAAAGGCCTAGAAAACCCATTAAGTGTAACAGGTGGTGGTGGTGACGAAAAAGTAAACGTATCTATCGAAGGTGCAGGTGCTTCATTAAGAAAAGCGGGTCCAGGTCAATACATCGTTACATGTACACAATTAGGTACTGTTAATGTGGTTGCAAACGATGGCAAAAACATACAAAAAATAGCTATTCCTGTTAAGCGTGTACCAGATCCAATTGTTGTGGTGGGTGGTAGCGCAGGTGGTGCTATGCCAGCAAACGTATTTCGTGTGCAAAGTGGTGCTATTGCGGAGTTAAGAGATTTCGTATTTGAAGGTGTTGCTTATAAAGTAATGTCATTCATGCTCATTTGTACAGGTAAAGGTTTTGATGAACCTGAATTTGCCGAAGTAAATAGTGCTTCATTTAAAGATGCTTCAGCACAGACACTCATTAGAAGATGTCAGGCTGGAACTACCGTTACCATTGGTGAGATTAAAGTATTGGAGCCAGGAGGCGGAAGTAGAAAATTAGATCAAAACATAACGTTCATATTGCAATAAAGCAGGTTATTATGAAAAAACTATTATTAATTGGTGTTGCTATTTCTTCCATAAGTTTTGGTGCTCTTGCACAAGGCTTTGGTAATTTAAAAGGCAAAAAAACAGCCTCTGCTGTTGATACAACCAAAAAAACAGGCACTCAAACTGCTACTCCTACAGGTGCGCCTGTAGTGGCACCTACTAACAATAGTAATGCGGTGGCACCCAAGCCAACCAAAACGGTTGATACTACTATCGTTGGTGGTTTTGGAGAAGTGGTTGCAAAAAGCTTGCGCAATGAAACTGTCTCTGATCGTAAAACAAACCGTTCAAAAAATCCATTAGAATACGAGTATTTAAGAGAAGATGATTTTTTGTATTCAGAGTTTATCTGGCGTGAAATTGACGCTAGAGAAAAAATGAATCAATCATTTATTTATCCTGGTAAAGATAATTCTGGAGACCAACGTTTCTTTTCTATCTTATTAAGTGCGATTCAAAATGATAGCGTTGCAGCGTTTTCTGCAGAAGGTGGAGACGACCGTTTTACCAAGCAATTGGCTTATGACGACATTACAAAAATGATGAAAGGAAAGCTTGATACCATTTTGGTTCAAAATGCCAATTTCCCAAATGTCTATGACACGACTGTTATTTTTGATACGAAGTTTGCCCCTAATCCAGATTCTATTTATACATTCCGTTTAAAAGAGCAGTGGATTGTTGATAAGGAAGCGAGTAGACTTTTTTGCAGAATCATTGGTATTGCACCTGTTGCAAAAATCATGATTAACAACAAGCCTACAACAAAAACATTGTTTTGGATATACTACCCTGATTTACGCAAGACCCTTAATAAGTATATGGTGTACAATCCAAAAAACTATGCGGGTCGTATGACATGGGAAGAGCTTTTTGAAAGTCGATTCTTCTCAAGCTATATTGTAAAATCTAGCAATAACAATCCAAATGATAAGTTCATCAGTCAAATGATTAAGAACCCACTCTTTAGATTGTTAGAAGGCGAAAATATTAAAGAAAGAATTTTCAATTACGAGCAGGACTTATGGTCTTACTAATTGTAAAACATAGTAATAAAAAAAGGGACTTTTCAAGTCCCTTTTTTTATGGGTTGGCCTCAAAAAATTTTTGGAGCGCGGCTGCTTTTTTGGCGCCAATAATTGCAGCAATATTTTGGGTAGGCTCTTTTTTAATATTTGCCACCGATTTAAATTGGTTAAGAAGAATTTCTCTTGTAGCTGGCCCAATGCCTTCAATGTTTTCTAGTGCAGTTGTAAAAGTGCCTTTGGATCTTTTGTTTCTATGAAACGTAATACCAAAACGGTGCACTTCATCTCTAATGCCTCTTAGTAGTTTTAAACTATCGCTATCCCAAGGTAATTTTAAGGACTGGCTATCACCTGCAAAAAATAGTTCTTCTTCATTTTTAGCAAGACCTACAAGGGTTGTGCTGCCAGTGAGCCCTAGGGCTTCTATGCTTTCCAGCGCGGCGCTTAACTGCCCCTTACCTCCGTCAATTACAATCAGCTGCGGCATAGGATCACCTGCTTCTTGTACTCTTTTATACCTTCTAAACACCACTTCTTTCATGGTAGCAAAGTCGTTGATGCCTTCTACGGTTTTTACATTAAAATGGCGGTAATCTTTTTTGCTAGGCATACCGTCTTTAAAACATACCATGGCGGATACGGGAAAGCTTCCCTGAAAGTTTGAGTTATCA
>JAGNTI010000140.1 GCA_017987615.1 Sediminibacterium sp.
TAGAAACCATGGTGCAAACGGGTACACTTACTACCAATATCAAATTTTTAATTGAAGGTGAAGAAGAAGTAGGTAGTCCAAATTTAGCCACGTTTGTAAAAGCAAATAAAGCATTACTCGACGCTAACGTTATTTTAATTAGTGATACTTCTATGTTAAGCATGGAAAATCCATCTATCGACATTGGCGTTCGTGGATTAAGTTATATCGAGGTAGAAGTAACCGGACCTAATAGAGATTTACATAGTGGTGTTTATGGTGGTGCTGTAGCCAACCCTATTACCATGCTTTCAAAAATGATCGCATCTTGCCACGACGAAAACAACCATATCACCATTCCTGGTTTTTATGACGATGTTGTTGAATCATCAGATACCGAGAGAGCTAAAATGGCCGAAGCACCTTTTGATGCTACGGAATATGCAAAAGATTTAGGCGTAACTACATTATGGGGCGAAAAAGGATATAGCAGCAACGAAAGAACGGGTATTAGACCAACACTTGAGGTAAATGGTATTTGGGGAGGCTATACCGGTGAAGGCGCTAAAACGGTGCTTCCTTCTAAAGCATTTGCAAAAATTTCTTGTAGACTAGTTCCCAATCAATCGTCTGAGGTCATTACTGAAAAAATCATCAACTACTTTACGTCTATTGCACCGGCTGGTGTAACCGTAAAAGCGTCGGAGCACCATGGTGGTGAGCCTTATATGACACCTATTGACTCTAAAGAATACCAAGCGGCTGCGAGCGCTATTGCTGCCACTTTTGGTAAAGATCCTATTCCAGTAAGAGGCGGTGGTAGTATTCCTATTTGCGCTTTATTTGAAAAAGAGTTGGGTCTTAAAATTGTTTTCATGGGCTTTGGACTTGACAGCGATAATTTACACAGCCCCAACGAAAAATTTGATGTCGTCAATTTTTACAAGGGCATAGAAACCATTCCTTACTTTCACCAGTTTTATGCAAGCAGCAAGTAAAGAAAAGCTTCGTATTGATAAATACCTCTGGGCTATTCGTTTATTTAAAACGAGAAGCCAAGCGGGTGATGCTTGCAGCAAGGGTAAGGTAAAATGTAATGGCGATAATGTAAAAGCAGCCAAAGTTGTAAACCTGGGTGATGTGTACGATGTAAAAACAGAAGCGCGCAGATGGGTAATTAAAGTAACCGGCTTACTAGAAAAAAGAGTTCAATACCCTGAGGCTATTTTGAATTATGAAGATCAAACACCACCCGAAGAACTGGACCACGTTGCCTATCAAGCGGCTTCTTATCAAACCGGTAAACGTTTGAGTAAAATAGGAAGGCCTACCAAAAAACAACGCAGGGATATTGAGGGTTTTATGGAATAAAAAATAAAGCATGCTAAAAATTGATATTTTATCGGTACTGCCTGAACTATTAGAAGGCCCTTTTGCACACAGCATTATGAAACGTGCGCAGGAAAAAGGTCTCTTACAAGTGAACGTGCACAGCCTACGCAAATGGGCCATAAACAAGCACGGACAAATAGATGACTATCAGTATGGCGGTGGCGCCGGTATGGTAATTTTATGCGAAACACTCGCAAATGCTATTGACGAATTACAAACTCCTGCCCCTTACGATGAAATTATTTTTATGACACCCGATGGTGTTAGGTTTAACCAAAGTGCTGCCAATCAACTATCACTGAAAGGCAATATCTTAATTATTTGTGGTCACTACAAAGGCATTGACGAACGCATTAGAAAGCAGTACGTAACACAGGAAATTTCAATTGGTGATTATGTACTCAGTGGCGGAGAACTAGCAGCAGCAGTAGTTGTAGACGCAGTGGGCCGTTTAATTCCGGGAGTATTAAATGATGAAACGTCGGCACTTACCGATTCTTTTCAGGATAATTTATTAGCACCGCCAGTATATACTAGACCCGCCGATTTTAGAGGCGATAAAGTACCAGACGTTCTCTTACAAGGCGATCCTAAAAAAGTGGAAGAGTGGAGATACGAACAATCGGTGCAGCGTACAAAAGCACGCCGCCCCGATTTGTTAGATTAATATTTATTTGATGCTAATTACTGGCACCATTTTTTCATGAATCATTTGATTGAGTGCCTTAAGGTCTTTATCCATCATGCCTTTCAAGCTTGTTAAAGCTGTATCTGCTTGACCTTTTAAATCTGCAAATGCTTCTACCGCTTGTTTACTTGGCGCTGTTTGACCACTTGCTACTACATTAAATAAACCCGCAATTTTATCGTTTAAACGAATTGGATAATTAAGTACATCCTGACCACTCTTTGCTTTTGTTTGATAGAGCACTTCTTCGATACCAGTCATTTTTTTAACCACCGAATCAGCAAAGGATTTTAATTCTTTTTGGCCATCAAGCTTTGCCGTAAACTCATTTACTTGAGAACGTACTGCTCTAATATCTTTAATGGCTTTTTGAATTTCAGAAAACTTGTCACGCACACTTAATAAAAATGCTACTTGCGCGTCATAGTCTGCTTCTGTAGCTGCATAATTAGGGTTAGGCTTAATTACAAATGGAACCAGCACAGTATCTTTTTGGTATACAAAACGAGCCGTGTATTTACCTGGCGCTGCTTTAACAGTACCCACACCACCATTCCATAAAATTAAACCATCAAGGCGCTCAGCTGCAGGATAATTCATATCCCACTCAAACTGATTGATGCCTTCTGTAAACATAATTTTATCTTGTGGCTCTTTTGCATTTTTGCTAAAGGTTCTGATTACTTTATTCTTTTTGTCAAGAACAGCTATCGATAATTTACTGCTGTCTGTAACACCTTTTACATAATAGTTGATCACAGAACCTAGTGCAGGATTGGCGCCCATGTTGGCTGCCATGCCACCACCAAAACCACCGCGTCTTCTACCACCACCTTCTGATCTTACCACTGGATTCGCATCAAATACATGGATGTTTTTAGCATAATTAGCTGCTTGATGCTGCTGAACAATACCTAAATCATCAATGATCCAAAATGCTCTACCCTGGGTAGCTACAATTAAGTCGTTTTCTTTAATGGTTAAATCGGTAATAGGTGTTTCTGGTAAATTAAGTTGGAACTTTTTCCAATTGGCACCATCATCAAAAGAAATGTACATGCCAAACTCAGTACCTGCATATAATAAACCTGGGCGCTTATGATCGGCGCGTAAGGCTCTTGTAAAATGCATCGGATCAATACCCGCCGTAATTTTTTTCCAAGTTTTACCGTAGTCTTCTGTTTTAAAAATGTACGGCGTATAATCATCCATCTTATATTTTGTTCCAACAAAATAAGCAGTCCCTTTTTTAAATGGATCTGTTTCGATACAGTTCCACATCATTTGTTTGCCTGCTTCTAATGGTGTTACATTTTCCCAATTTTTACCGCCGTCTTTACTTACATGAATAAGTCCATCATCACTACCTGTCCAGAGTAAATCTTTTTCTAAAACAGATTCTGCAGCTGCAAAAATGGTACAATAATATTCTACCGATGTATTGTCTTTTGTGATTGGACCACCGCTAGGGCCTTGTTTAGATTTATCGTTAGTAGTTAAATCTGGGCTAATCATATCCCATGATTTTCCTTCATTTTCTGTGGCAAATAAATGGTTACCCGCCGTGTATAATTTTTTAGGATTGTGCGGACTAAAGAATATAGGGAAGTTCCACTGGAAACGGTATTTTAATACGTCAGCCCCTGCTCCCATTGGATTATCAGGCCACACATTGATGGCTCTGTTTTCTCCGGTGCGGTGATCGAGTCTTGACAAATAACCACCATAGTTACCGCCATATACCACGTCTGGATTTAAAGGATCTGCTACCACAAAACCACTTTCTGCACCTGCTGTGGATTCCCAATCTTTATCGGTAATACCAGCACCAGACGTTCTACTTTTTATACGAATGGTAGAATTATCTTGCTGCGCACCGAGTATGCGGTAAGGATATGAATTATCGGTACTCACTCTATAAATTTGAGCAGTAGGTTGATTGTTTTCGGTACTCCAATTATTACCGCCATCAAAACTTACCTGCGCACCACCATCATCAGCAACAATCATACGGCTTGGATTTTTTGGATC
>JAGNTI010000141.1 GCA_017987615.1 Sediminibacterium sp.
ATTACCTAGTAATGAACTTGCAACAGCTGCAGAAATATTCACCATTAAAAATCCAGGTGCATTATTTTTTTTCAGGTACATACCACCTTTAACTTGTGTAGCCATTTTTTTAGGAAAATCGGCAGATACAAAAAGTAAACCAATCGCACCTTTTGAACTAGCTGCACGCATTTTTGCTGCAGGAGAAGCTGGATTTGCATTCATAGCGCGGCTTCCACCAGCACCCATAGTTGGCATGCCAGCACTTGAACCTTCCACTACTACCACTACTTTTCCTTTTACATCTAGGTTTGCATAGTCGTTGATTCCTTTTTCTGTATCAACAATACCATAACCTGCAAATACAATGCTGCTGTAATTAAAATTACCGCTAGCAATTGTTTGCATAGAAAAATTAAAATCTTTATCCCAGTCCATGTTCTTACCATTCACTACTAACTTTTTTTCAGTAAGTGCGTCTTGGTAAACTGGATACAATTGTTGGTAGCTATCACCATTACCTGGCTGTAAGCCCATTCTTTTAAATTCACTTTCGATATAAGCAGCTGCACGCTTTTGTCCAGGGGTAGCTGTTTCACGACCTTCCATTTCGGCACTCGCTAAAATAGTAAGTTTGTCTTTTAGACCATTAACTGTAATTACTTTTCCAAATTTGGTGAGGTCTTCCGCTTTTTGCGCAATCGCTAGCGTGCTCATCAAAGGAAAAAAGATCCAGATCAATTTTTTCATAAGAGGATTTTATTTATTGAATTAAGAACATGAAATTTTTCCAACACGACCCGCATGTCTACCGCCTTCAAAAGCAGTTTCCATAAACACTTCAATCATTTGTTCGGCAAGTGCTAATGCAACAAATCTTGCAGGGATACAAATAACATTGGCGTCATTGTGTTGTCTTGTAAGTGCTGCTACATCTGTTTGCCAGCATAGTGCAGCTCTAATAGATTGGTGCTTATTGGCAGTCATAGCAACACCATTAGCGCTACCACAAATTAAAATACCAAAAGTACTTTCACCGCTCGCTACGCTCGCTGCCGTTGGATGCGCATAGTCGGGATAGTCTACAGAATCTAAAGATGGGGTACCAAAATCTTTAACTTGATAACCTTTGTGCACCAACCATTTTTTAATGGCTTCTTTGTATTCAAAACCAGCATGGTCTGATCCAATGGCAATAGGTTTAGAGGCGTCAAAAACAAAACTCATATTTTAAAGTATTTAACTAATTAATAAGACAGCCCCTTAACTCCACTCTTCTTCGTCTTCCTTGATTCTTTGTTTGGTTACTCTTGCGGCTACTAAAATACTTAATTCATAAAGAGTAAACAAGGGAATGAATACAATAAGCTGGCTCATCCAATCGGGACTTGGGGTAATAATAGCAGCAGCTAGTAAAATGATTACTGCAGCATATTTACGTATACTACGTAGGTACGTAGGGGTTATAAGGCCAATTTTAGTAAGTATAAATGCCAGTACTGGAAGCTCAAATGCAATGCCACAGCCAAGTATCAAATTGGTTAAATTGTCTAAATAATCGGTGAGCGTTGGTCTTGTTTCAAGTACACCCTTGGTGCCCAGTGTAAAACTTCCTAAAAAGTTAAATGTAAACGGCCCGAGTAAAAAATAACCAAATGCTGCGCCTGTAAAAAAGAAAAACGAAACCCAAAAAATAATAAAGCGGGTATTTTTTAATTCCTTGTCTTTGAGGGCAGGTTTAATAAAGCGCCAGAATTCCCAAAATATATATGGGAAGGCAATAAGAATACCACCAATAAGCGCCAGCGAAATACTGCTTAAAAACTGACCACCAAAAGTGGTTGTTTGCATGTTAATAGTAACCGGAGGCATACAAAGCGCGTCACCCATATGCGCCCAGTGGCTAAAATCACAGAGTAAACGGTAGCTAATAAAATCGGGATTAATAGGGCCCGTAATCACATTGTCAAAAACCCAGTCTCTGTATATGAATATAATGGCCGCCATCACCAAAATAGCAATCACAGACCTGATTATATGCTGACGCAGTTCTTCGAGGTGGTCTATAAAAGTCATTTCGGCCTTCTCTTCGCCTCTATTTCTGTTAAATAATGCCATTTGTGGGACCTTTTGGGAGGCTAAAGTTAGGGTTTCTAACGCAAGATTTTAAGTTTTACCATCTCAATTCTTGTGTCGCTTACCGTTAAAACATCAATTTGGTAATGATCCACAATAATGGTTGCTTTTTGCTTTGGAATGGCTTCATGCTTGTTGATGATATAGCCACTCAGAGTTTCGGATTCGTTTTCAGGGAAATCCAATTCGTATTTTTCTTTGAGGTAGTCTAATTCTAGTCGACCACTAAAAATAAATTCGTCTTCGGCAAGTTGCTTTTCTACAAATTCTTCTACGTCGTATTCGTCTCTAATTTCTCCAAAAATTTCTTCTAGCACATCTTCCATGGTAACAATACCAGCAGTGCCTCCAAATTCATCTACTACCCAAGCAATACTTTTGCGCTCTTTGGTAAATTTATTGATAAGGTCTGTTGCAGACATACTTTCTGGAACTGCAATGATGGGATGTAAAATTTCTTGTACCGAACTTGGTCTTTTAAAAAGATCAATTTGATGCACGTATCCTAAAATAGAATCTACGCTATCATCATATATTACCAGCTTACTGAGCTGTGTTTTAATAAATTGTTTTTTTAATTCTTCGATACTGATATGTATGTCTGCACCCTCTATCTCTGTTCTAGGAACCAAGCACTGCCTGATTTTCACGAGTGGAAGGCTTAAGGCATTTTCAAAAAGTTCGGTATTTAATTCTTGATTTTCTTCGTCCTGATCTTTTGTTTGTTGGAAAAAATGTTCAAGATCAACTTTGCTAAACGCTTCGTTTTTATTGTTTACGCGTACATTAAAGATGTAGGTTAATATCCACTGCGCAATAGAAACAAAAACACTTGCAAGGGGCTGTAACAACGAATGAAAAAACTGTGCAACGGGTGCAAAAAATGCAATTAATTTATCATTGCGTGCTTTAAAAATGGCCTTCGGAATAAATTCACCAAACACTAATACTACAAAAGTAGAGATGATGGTATCAATAACAAGTTTAAGGTATTCGTTTTCTACTTCGAGCGGATTCCATGCAATGCTTTTTAAAAATGCAGTGAATAGTAATCCGTAAATAACAAGCACAATGTTAAGTCCAATCAAACAAGTGCCTATAAATTTTGCGGGACTCTCCATAAAATTAGAGAGGATAATACCACTTCTTAAGCCTTGCTTTTTTTTGAGCTCAATACTAAGCCTGTTGGCGCTAATAAAAGCGATTTCGTAACCGGCAAAAAAGCCAATTAAAATAAGGGATACTACAATCCAAATAATCGTATAAAGTTGCTCTGCCATAGTCTTATAGACAAACGTAAAGATACACAGATTATTATGCCAAATCCATAAAAGGCTTATTGCCTAAAATAGCGTCAATACGGGCCATTACCTCCGTTGTGAGTAGCTTTTGGGCATCTAATGCTTTTAGGTTTTCTGTTAATTGACTGGCTTTAGTGGCCCCTAAAATGGTGGTGGTTACATTTGGATTGGCAAGGGTCCATGCAATGGCAAGTGCTGCCATGCTAATGCCCAGTTCTGAGGCAAGTGCCGTCAAACTTTTTACCTTTTCAATTTTATTTTCTTGAACCCAGCGCTCTTTGAGCCAGTCAAAACCTTCTAACGATAATCTACTATCTGTTGGGATGCCGTCATTGTATTTACCGGTTAAAAAACCAGCACCGAGTGGACTCCAAATAGTGGTACCTAAACCTTTGTTTTTAAACACCGGTAAATAATCTTGTTCCATTTTAAAACGCTCAAACATATTGTATTGAGGTTGTTCTACAGTTGGTCCAATTAAGTGATGTTGATCTGCAACTCGGTGCGCTTCCATGATTTCTGCAGCACTCCACTGAGATGTTCCCCAATATAAAATTTTACCTTGTGTCATTAAATTGTGCATGGTCCAAACCACTTCTTCGATAGGCACATTTTGATCGGGTCTATGACAAAAATAGAGGTCTAAATAATCTGTTTGTAAACG
>JAGNTI010000142.1 GCA_017987615.1 Sediminibacterium sp.
GCGGGCTCTGTGGTAGCCTATTGTATTGGCATCACCAATATTGACCCTATCAAATACAACTTACTATTTGAGCGTTTCTTAAATCCAGACCGTAAGAGCATGCCCGATATCGATACGGATTTTGACGATGAAGGTCGTCAAAAAGTAATCGATTATGTAGTTGATAAATACGGCAAAAATCAGGTAGCACAGATTATTACGTACGGTACCATGGCTGCTAAAATGAGTATCAAAGACGTAGCCCGCGTACTTGATTTACCACTCGCCGAAAGCAACGTACTTGCAAAATTAGTGCCCGATAAACCAGGTACCGAACTAGGCCGTGTACTACACGCTCCTATCACTATCAAAGAAGGTGCAAAATCTTTAGAAGAAAAAGAAGGCTACCAACAAGAAGACATTGACAATGTCAAAAAACTTCGAGAAATATATAGAGGTAGTGATATTCGTGCACAGGTTTTAAAAGAAGCAGAAAGATTAGAAGGCTCCGTAAGAAACACGGGTATCCACGCAGCCGGCATCATTATTGCACCGCAGGATTTAACGTCTTTAATTCCAGTGGCAACCGCAAAAGATTCTGATTTGTGGGTTACACAAATTGAAGGAAGTGTAATTGAAGAAGCTGGCGTAATTAAAATGGACTTCTTGGGGCTTAAAACCCTTTCCATTTTAAAAATGGCGCTCGCGCTTATCAAACAAAACCATGGTGTTGTTATTGATTTAGATACCATTCCATTAGACGACGAAAAAACATTTAAGCTTTACCAACAAGGAGAAACCAATGCCACATTCCAATTTGAAAGTGTAGGCATGCAAAAATATTTACGCGAATTAAAGCCCGATAAATTTGACGATTTAATTGCGATGAACGCCCTTTATAGACCAGGGCCTATTGCGTACATCCCCAATTTCATTGACCGTAAACACGGTCGCGAAGCCATCAGTTATGACCTCGATGAAATGAAAGAAATATTGTCTGAAACCTATGGTATTACTGTTTATCAAGAACAGGTAATGCTACTCAGTCAAAAAATTGGCGGCTTTACAAAAGGCGACGCCGATGTACTGCGTAAAGCCATGGGTAAAAAACAAAAATCGGTGCTGGATAAAATGAAAGCACAGTTTGTGGCAGGTGCTACCAGCAAAGGTCATGACGCACAAATACTCGAAAAAATTTGGACCGACTGGGAAGCCTTTGCACAGTATGCATTTAACAAATCGCACTCTACTTGCTATGCTTATGTAGCCTACGAAACAGCCTATTTAAAAGCGCACTACCCAGGAGAGTATATGTCGGCGGTATTAAACAACGCGGGCAGTATCGAAAAAATCACCTTCTTTATGGAAGAGTGTAAACGCATGGGCATAAAAGTACTCGGGCCAGATATCAATGAATCACTCAACGGTTTTGCCGTTAACCAAAAAGGTGAAATTAGATTTGGACTAGGAGGATTAAAAGGTGTGGGTGAAGCTGCTATTGAAACCATCATTACGGAAAGAGAAAAAGGTGGATCTTTTGCAAGCATTTTTGATTTTATCAAAAGAGTGATTAGTAGATCTGTCAATAAAAAATCTTTAGAAAGTTTAGCCTACTCTGGTGCCTTTGACTGCTTCACCGATTTTCATAGAGCACAGTATTTTAAAATACCCGATGGCGAGCGCGTTTCAGGCCTCGAAAAAATTATCAATTACGGACAAGCATTACAAAGCCTAAGTGCAGGATCTACCAATACCCTTTTTGGTGATCTTTCTTCTGCCATGCAAGTGCCAGTTCCAAAGCTTACCAAAACAGAACCATGGACCCTCACCGAACTACTAGAGTTTGAAAAAGATGTAACGGGTATGTTTATGAGTGGTCACCCATTAGATCATTTCAAATTTGAACTGCGTTATTATGGCATTACCAATATTGCAGATTTTAATGAGATAAAAGAAACGCTTCATTTACAACCCAACCCAGGTAGGGCCATTAAAGTTGCCGGACTTATTATTGACGTGCAACACCGCGTAACTAAAACGGGTAAAAACTTTGGTTCTTTTGCCATCGAAGATTTTAGTGGTAAAACCGAATTTGTGTTATGGAGTGAAGACTATATTAAGTTTCAAAACTATTTAGACAAGGGGCAAAATGTTTTGCTCAACGGATTTTTTAGACCTCGTTATAACCGCCCCAACGAATTTGATTTTAAGGTGAGTTCTATTAACTTACTAGAGACCGTAAAACAAAATTTAACCAGAAGTTTAGACATTAATATTCATGCTGCGTCCCTAACGCCGCAGTTTGTGGAATTCATTGAAACCAACGTTAAAAAATACCCGGGCAAGTCCAGCCTTCGATTTAATGTTTTGGAACCCAAAGAAAACTTGTTGGTAAGTTTATACAGTTTTGACAAAGGATTCCAAATGAATGAGGAAATGGCAGGCTTTTTACTCGATAATCCAGACGTGGAGGTGCAAGTAGGACTTGTTGGCTAATGTGGAAAAGTCAATGTGGCAGTTGCAGGGTTTGGATTTAAATTTGACACTTCTTAAATATTCAACTTTACTTACAATTTTAAATAAAAAATTATGGCTTTAGAATTAACAGATGCCAATTTTCAGGCAACCGTATTAGACAGCGACAAATTAACTTTAGTAGATTTTTGGGCAGAATGGTGTGGACCTTGCAGAGCTATCGGACCAGTTATCGAAGAATTAGCAAAAGAATATGATGGCAAAGTAAATATTGGAAAAGTAAACGTAGACAATAACCCTAATTTGAGTGTTAACTACGGTATCACTTCTATTCCTGCTATCTTATTTATCAAAGGCGGTCAAATTGTAGACAAACAAATTGGCGCAGTACCTAAGTCGGTACTTGACAAAAAGATACAATCTTTAATGTAAGACTTGTATCTTACCTCTTTAACCTAGCCTAAACAAATAGCATGGACAAATTTCACGGCATATTAGGGATCATCCTTATTCTAGCCATTGCCTTTTTATTTTCAAACAATAAAAGAAGGATCAATTATAGATTAGTCGTGAGTGGCATGCTATTACAGGTGCTCATTGCAGTGCTTGTATTAAAAGTTCCGCCCGTTACCTGGTTTTTTCAAAAACTAGGCCACGGCATGGAAAAAATTGAACGTTTTGCCAGAGAAGGTGTTGCCTTTGTGTACAGAGGTGTAATGGTAAACGCACCAGACGGTGTTAAAGACTTTGGACAAGGTGGATTTGTATTTGCTTTTAGCGTTACCGCTACCATTATATTGGTGTGTGTGTTGGTAGCTATTTTATACCACTTTGGTGTGATGCAATTTATTGTATCGATCATCGCTAAAGCCATGAACTTTATCATGCGCGTAAGTGGTGCCGAAGCATTAAGTAATGTAGCGAGTGCCTTTGTGGGTCAGGTAGAAGCGCAGGTAATGATCCGTCCTTATTTAAATGGTATGACCAAAAGTGAGCTACTTGCTAGTATGAGTGGTAGCCTTGCTTGTATTGCCGGCGGTATCTTAATTGTATACGCTAATATGGGTGCCAAAGCCGAGTATTTATTAACGGCAAGTTTAATGGCCGCACCAGGCGCACTTGTTATTTCTAAAATTGTTTTCCCTGAAACCGAAGAATCGGAAACCATGGGAAAAGTAAAACTGGAAGTAAAAAGCCCATACAGTAATATTATTGATGCCATTTCTCATGGCGCTAGCGATGGAATGAAAATTGCCGTGAACGTAATTGCCATGCTTATTGGTTTTATTGCCTTAATTGCTTTTTTAAACTACATGCTAGGTTTAGTTTACCCTGGTTTATCACTAGATCTTATTTTTAGCAAAATATTTTATCCAATGGCTTGGGCCATGGGTGTTCCTGGTCAAGACGTAGCCAATGCAGCTACCCTACTGGGTCAAAAATTAACCATCAACGAGTTTGTTGCGTTTAACAATTTGACCACAAAAGCCGTTCCAATCGTATCAGAAAAAGGACTCTTGATTGTAAGTATTGCTATTTGCGGTTTTGCAAACTTTAGTAGTGTTGGTATGCAAATTGGCGGTATTGGTGAACTTGCTCCTTCTCGTAGAGC
>JAGNTI010000017.1 GCA_017987615.1 Sediminibacterium sp.
AAGAATTTAATGAAGAACAACAAATGGTAAAAGACATGTGTGATCAATTTATTGACACAGAAATTTTACCTATCGTAGATCGTATCGATAAACTAGAGCCAGGGTTAATGCCATCACTGATGGAAAAGGCAGGTGAGCAGGGGCTTTTGTCTACTTCTTGTCCCGAAGAATATGGTGGACTCGGTAAAGATTTTATTACCTCTACCATTGTAAATGAAGCGCTGGGCGGTGGCTATTCTTTTTCTGTAGCCATTGCTGCACACACAGGTATTGGTACACTTCCAATTTTATATTTTGGTAATGACGAGCAAAAACAAAAATACATTCCTAAGCTAGCAAGTGGTGAATGGAAAGGAGCGTATGGTTTAACAGAACCCAATAGTGGTAGTGACGCACTCAGTGCAAAAACTACAGCGGTACTTTCTGCTGACGGGCAGCACTATATTTTAAATGGTCAAAAGTGTTGGATTACCAACGGTGGTTTTGCAGACGTATACACTGTTTTTGCAAAAATTGACGGTGAAAAATTTACTGGTTTTATTGTAGAAAAAGGTACTGAAGGATTTACGCAAGGACCCGAAGAACATAAAATGGGAATCAAAGGATCTTCTACGGTTCAACTCTATTTTCAAGACTGCAAAGTGCCTGTGGGTAACGTTTTGGGCGAAATAGGCAAAGGCCATATCATTGCATTTAACGTGTTAAATATTGGCCGTTTAAAATTATGCGCAGCAACTCTAGGTGGTGCAAAAAGAGCAACCACGGTGAGTGTGCAGTATGCAAAAACTAGAGAACAATTTAAATTACCGATTGCAAAATTTGGCGCCATCAAACATAAAATGGCGGAGATGGCAATTAAAATGTGGGTGTGTGAAGCGGGTCTTTACCGAACTGCAAAATGGATTGATGATAAAGAACATGCATTACTACAAGAAGGAAAAACATTTGCGCAAGCATTACTAGGTGCCGCAGAAGAGTATGCTATTGAGTGTGCGATGTTAAAAGTATTTGGTAGCGAAGTGTTGGATTTTGTTGTTGACGAAGGCGTTCAAATACATGGTGGTAATGGCTTTAGTGATGAATATCAAATTTCAAAAGGATATCGTGATAGCAGAATCAACCGCATTTACGAAGGCACCAATGAAATTAACCGTTTGCTTACAGTAGACATGGTTTTAAAGCGCGCAATGAAAGGAAAGCTTGATTTAATGACTCCAGCTATGGCGGTTCAAAAAGAACTGATGAGTATTCCTGATTTTGGTGATACCGATGATGCGCCGTTTGCAAAAGAAATTAAATATATCAAAAACTTTAAGAAGGCTATATTAATGGTAGCAGGTGCTGCCGTGCAAAAGCTTATGATGCAACTTGAAAAAGAACAGGAAGTATTAATGAATATTGCGGACATGGCTATCGAAGTATTTCATACCGAGAGTGCACTACTTCGTGTTATGAAACTTGCTCAAAAAAATGGGGAAGAAGCTACTAGCTTGCAAGCAGATATTATGCGTACTTATTTATACGACGCTGCCGATAAAATCAATAAAGCAGGGAAAGACGCCCTCAATAGTTTTGCTGACGGTGATGAACTTCGTATGATGCATATTGGTCTTAAGCGTTTTACCAAAGTTGATCCATACAATACCAAAGAGGCTCGACGCCGAATTGCAGACAAATTGATTGCAGATGATGGTTATAAATTTTAATACATTTGCTTATGGACAATTCAATACAGGAGTTTAATGACTATCGTCAAAAAATGAATGATGTCATTTTAAGCAAAGACAACCTCGTTTTAAAACGTTTGTGGAACCTAGACACCAATACCTATGATGATGGTGCGCTCGACAAAAAAACTAAGGAAATGCTTGGCCTAGTGGCTAGTATGGTGCTTAGGTGCGACGATTGTATCAAATACCATCTTCAAAAATGCCACGAACTGGGCCTTTCCACGGCCGAAGTCTATGAAATTTTTGCTGTAGCCAATATTGTTGGGGGTACGATTGTGATACCCCATACCCGCAGAGGCGCCGAATTTTGGGAAGCCCTAGTAAATGGGTAAAAATTTTACCTTCTGTATTAAATTTAGTCGGACCTTTGGTGACCATTCATTCAAATAATACCAGATGTCTACCGATACTACTATAGAGGCTCCAATTTTAACCGCCAAAGATTTTGCCACCGACCAAGAAGTTAGATGGTGTCCGGGTTGTGGCGATTATTCTATTTTGGCGCAGGTTCAAAAAGTGATGCCCAATATTGGGGTTCCCAAAGAAAACATTGTTATTATTAGCGGCATTGGTTGTAGTAGTCGTTTCCCTTATTACATGAACACTTTTGGTATGCACTCCATTCATGGACGTGCAACGGCTATTGCTAGTGGCTTAAAAGCAACTAGGCCCGAACTCAGTGTTTGGATTGTTACTGGAGATGGTGATAGTTTAAGTATTGGCGGTAACCATACCATTCATTTGTTGCGTCGAAATTTTGACGTAAACATCATGATGTTTAACAATCAAATTTATGGTTTAACAAAAGGGCAGTATTCACCAACTTCCGAAGAACATAAGATTACAAAAAGTACGCCTTACGGAAGTATCGATCATCCATTTAACCCTGCTGCATTAGCGCTTGGCGCAGATGCTAGTTTTATTGCGCGCAGTATGGATCGTGACCCTAAGCATTTACAAGCCATGCTTACACGTTCACATCAGCACAGAGGCGCTTCATTTTTAGAGATCTATCAAAACTGCAACATCTTTAACGATGGCGCTTTTGAAATATTTACAGAAAAATCAACCAAGCAGGAAGAGGCTTTATTTTTAGAACAAGGCAAGCCATTAATTTTTGGTGCTAACGCAGACAAGGGTATCAAATTTGATGGTCTAAAACCTGTGGTTGTTTCACTTGGTGATGGAGTTAGTGCCGATGACTTATGGATCCACGACGAAAGAGATTTTTATAAAGCGCAGGTGCTGGTTCGTTTATTTGATTCGCCCACTAAACCGGACGGACATTTTCCAAGACCTTTTGGTGTATTCTTTGAAACAGATAGAGCATGTTACGAAGACGTAATGGCTATGCAAATTGAAGAAGTGATTGCTACTAAAGGTAAAGGCGATTTGGATAAAATGCTACGTGGCCGCGAAGTGTGGGAGATTCTATAAGATGTTATTAGAAATACACCCTAACAACCCCAATCCGCGACATATTGCTACTGTAGTGGACTGCCTTAAAAGTGGCGGTATCATTGCATATCCCACCGATACCATATACGGTTTAGGTTGTGATATTTTTCAGCCTAAAGCCATCGAAAAAATTGCACAAATAAAGGGGGTAGATCCAGCCAAAGCGCAACTTAGTTTTGTTTGTGCTGACCTTTCTGATTTAAGTAAATACGCCAAGTCTATTTCAACGCCACTATACCGGCTGTTAAAAAATTATTTACCTGGTCCATTCACTTTTATTTTGCCAGCAAGTAAGCAGGTACCCAAGCTTTTGCAAAACAAAAAAAATACCATCGGGCTTCGTATTCCTGATAATACAATTGCTAGTGCTATTGTTGCTGCACTAGAACATCCCATTTTATCTGCTTCTTTACCTGGTGAGATGGTAGAAGACTACACCGATCCATATGTGATTCATGAAAATTTTGAAAAGCTTGTTGACATTGTTATTGATGGCGGCATAGGCGGCATGATTCCTTCTACTATTGTTGATTGCACCACCGATGATTACACCGTTATTAGAGAAGGTGCGGGGGCGTGGGAAGGATAGCAAAACTTTTTCTATGATGTTCGCATAAGCCGTGTACTTCAATAGCCGCGCGGTGCACAGCCGTTCCGTATCCTTTATTTTTATTCCAACCATACATCGGATATGCCTTATGTAGCTTTTCTAAATAAGCATCTCTATGAGTTTTTGCTAAAATACTTGCTGCTGCAATCGATGCATATTTTCCATCACCTTTAACAATGCAAGTGTGGGGTATTTTTTTGTAGGGCTTAAAACGGTTGCCGTCTACAATTAAATATTTTGGCTTTTTTTTGAGCGCTGCAACTGCTAAGTGCATTGCTTTTATAGAAGCTTGTAAAATATTAATCTCATCAATTTCTGTGTGTGATACACTTGCAACAGCCCATGCAATGGCTTCTTTTTCGATGATGGGTTTTAATACCGCTCTATTTTTTTCTGTTAGTTTTTTACTATCATTTAAAAGTGGATGATAAAAGTTAGCGGGTAAAATAACGGCTGCTGCAAATACAGGACCCGCATAACAACCCCTGCCTGCTTCGTCAAGCCCTGCTTCTAATAGCGCTGTTTGATAGTTTAGTTCTAGCATGGTGCCGGGGTTCCACAATTTGATGCAAAATAGGTAAAAAATAAGATGTATCTAAATCATACCTTTGCATAAATGAATACTGCAAATCGTTCTAACAAATTGGTAGCAACCTGGCTTTTACTAGGTGTTGTTATGACCATTATTCAATTTGTGCTTGGTGGTGTTACGCGCTTAACTGGCAGTGGACTTTCTATTACCGAATGGGAAGTGATAACGGGTGCCTTACCACCACTTTCTGAGGAGGCCTGGTTAATCGAGTTTGCGAAATACAAACAAACGCCACAGTTTCAGTTACTCAATTTTGAATTTGACTTACAAAATTTCAAATACATATTTTTTTGGGAATGGTTCCACCGTTTATGGGCCCGAATCATTGGTCTTGTTTTTGCGGGTGGATTTATTTGGTTTTTAGTGGCCAAGCATTTTAAAAAAGAAATGATTAAGCCACTGGTGATATTATTTTTTTTAGGCATCATGCAAGGAGCTATTGGTTGGATTATGGTAGCGAGTGGACTTGAGGGTGATGCAGTATATGTAAAGCCCACGCGCCTTGCCCTGCATTTTATTTTTGCACTAGGGTTACTCTCTTATACATTTTGGTTTGCACTGCAACTGAGTGTGCCCAAAACGGCCCTTCAAATTTCTGCTGGCATGCACGAGGCTGTTCAAAAAGCCAAAACACTCAATGTAGCGATTCTTGCACTGCTTGTGCTACAACTCATGTATGGTGCCCTTATGGCGGGCCACAAAGCAGCTATGGTAGCACCTACTTGGCCAACCATCAATGGCGATTACGTGCCAACTAATTTATTTTCTGATCCTGTTTTTCTATTAAACTTTATTGAAAATAAAATACTCGTGCATTTCATGCACCGCGGCATTGCGTATGTTTTATTGGCGCTGGTGATTTACTGGACGGTAAAATTGTATCAAATTAATGGGAGTTCATTTTTTAACCGTATTAAAATATTTCCATTGCTCCTTGTAGTGCTACAAGTATTATTAGGTATTGCGAGCCTTTTATATGCGCGCAGTATTATTCCTGGTGTATGGGGTATTTTTGAATGGATGGCGCAAATACACCAACTGGTGGGTATGAGTTTGCTACTAAGTTTGGTGGCTACTTATTACGTGATGCGGGCACAAACAAAGTAAAATAATTAGGCAATACTTTAATTGATAAGTGCTGCGCACTAGCTACTGCTTCTCCATCGATATGTAAAGGGGCAAGTTTTAAATTGCTAATTTCTAAACTGGGTGTTTGAAAGTATACAATGTTTTTGTGCTCCATGTCCTCTACCAACTGCTGCATTTTATTGTTACCACTTAACTGTTTTAAAATAGCGTAGGGTAGTTTTACTTTGTGCATTTTTTGTACCACAATAACGTCTAGTAATCCATCATTGAGTTTTGCTTGTGGGGCGATTGTTACATTATTACCAAATTGGTTGCTGTTTGCAATACTTATTAAAAAAGCGTCTGTAAAAAAACTAAACTCGGGTAGTTTTATTTCAAAACCGTAAGGTTGTGCCTTAAAAAAATGAAGCAAACTTTCTTTGGTGTAATTGAATAAGCCGCGCTTAGCTTTTCGAGCAAAATTATGCGCAACTTGTGCGTCAAAACCAAGTCCACTTAGCATACAGGAGAATGCATCATTGATGGTAAAACCATCTACGGGCATCGTGTTTCCCTCAATAATAACTTGTAATGCTCTTTTAATTTTTGTGGGTATACCCGCAGCTCTAGCGAGTCCATTGCCGGAGCCTACTGGTAAAATACCAAAGCGAACAGGGAGTGCTGCAAAAGCTTGCACCACTTGGTTAACAGAGCCATCGCCTCCAACAATGACAATATCCGTAAATCTATCTGCAATCACTTTTTCTTTTAGTAAAGTGTAATTACCCGTTGCATTTGTATAGTCGATTGTAAATAAAAACCCAGCACTGGTTACCTTTTCTGTAATAAAAGCAATGAGTTTTTCTTTTGTACGCGTCCCTGAAATAGGGTTCACTAAAAATAGCAACTTGCGGTCCATGATATTTACCATTTAATAAGCGCACTAGCCCAAGTAAATCCACTTCCAAATGCGGCTAAACAAACAAGGTCACCTTCTTTAATTAAATTATTTTCAAAAGCTTCACATAGTGCAATTGGCACAGAGGCTGCTGTTGTGTTTCCGTACTGCATAATATTATTATACACCTGATCATCCCTAAGACCTAATTTTTGTTGTACAAATTGTGCAATGCGCAAATTGGCCTGGTGCGGTATAAGCATATTTAAATCAGATGGCGTGTAACCGTTATTCTGTAAGGCTTCTAGTATAACTTCTGGAAATTTTACAATGGCTTTTTTAAACACCGATGGACCGTCCATGAATGGAAAATTTTGAGCACTGTCAATCATGTTATGGCTCATAAACATTTGACCAATTTCCGCCTCATCAAAATTTGCGTACTCGCCCCAATGATTAGCGTGTGTGCCAGGGTTATACATGGCTAATATTTCTGCAGCTGCACCATCACTATGTAAGTGTGTGCTTAATATGCCCTGACCTTCACTTGTTGCGGGTTGTAAAACAACGGCGCCAGCGCCGTCACCAAAAATCACAGAAACGTTTCGTCCTCTAGTATTAAAATCAAGTCCAAACGAATGTTTCTCACTTCCAATAACAAGTATGTTTTTATACATGCCTGTTTTTATAAACTGATCCGCTACACTTAATGCATATACAAATCCACTACACTGGTTTCTAATATCCAGTGCGCCAATTTCTTTCATCCCCATGGCTCTTTGTACAAGCACGCCACAGCCCGGAAAATAATAATCCGGAGAGAGTGTTGCAAACACAATAAAGTCAATGTCTGCAGCTGTAGTGCCCGCTCTTTCGATGGCAATTTTTGCAGCTTCCACCGCCATGGTAGTGGTAGTTTCTTCGGTTCGGTGCGCGTACCTTCTTTCTTTGATACCTGTTCTTTCCACAATCCATTCGTCACTGGTTTCCATATAGGCAGTGAGGTCTTGATTGGTCACTACATTAGAAGGTAAATATTTTCCAATCCCAGCAATTTTACTACTTAGCATGCATCACTTTTTTTAACTGTACAATTTGCTCCAAAAATAAAGCCGTTTCTTTTTCTACACTCACAATATCATTTGATTGAATAGGGGATGCCAGTACGTGATTGCCTGCTTCCGGAATTGGAACCATTCTCTTTAAATTAGCAGGTGTACCAACCGCTTCAAACATTTCTTTCATCGCCGAAACTTTTACTACAGGGTCCTGATTTTTTTCGTCCTTGAAATAATAGAGCGTTAATAGCGGACATTTAATTTTATTAAAATGACTAGGAATCATAGTGGTTTCTAATAATTCTTGTAGTTCAACCACGGCTTCTAATCTATACTGGTGGTTCCAATATTTTTTATAGGTATCTGTTCTGTCTTTTAACAGATTTTCTTTTCCACCCATCACCATTCTTGCAATTTGTAAACCCCATGGGTTGTTGGTTAAAAATGCACTTGGATTGTTGATGGCAATATTTGGAGAATATAAAACCAAGCCTGCTACGTCTTCAAAATTAGACGCTAGTTCAAGTGCTACGGTTCCGCCCGTAGACGTTCCCATTAAAATGACTTTATCGCCTAGTTGTTTACCAATCGCATAGGCTTCTTTGGCAGACTCCCATAAACTGGTAGCAGTCATATTTACAAGTGCATCGGTGGTATCAATGCCGTGTTCCGATAATCTTGCGAGGTACATATTGCATCCAAACTGCTTCGCAATATTTCTATGTACAGGGTTTCCTTCTTCCTGACTAGCGCTAAAACCATGCAAATACACAATTACATACGGTGTTTTGGCTTTGGTGCTATCATTGGCCCAAACAATGCGGGCTTCATTGTCCGGTTTTACTTTGTGGGCAGCTTCTTTGGTCTTAATGTAGCTTTCTAATGCAGCTGGCTCCGACGGTACTTGTATTAAGTTATTGTTATAAATGGGGGCTGCCGGCTTTGGGCCTAAAAAATATACAATGGCAAGCAGGGCAACCAGTACGGCTATAATTTTGAGGAAACGCTTCATAGGCAAATTTATAGCCGTAAATATCTTGTTTTAGCCTGATATTAGGGTAAACTAACCGTTAATTATTGGCTTTCAGGCCCATCCTTTGCTTTTATGGGGTTTCTAAGCTTATAATCCTTACCTTTGCAGCCTTAAAAAAGCACATGGAAATAAGAAACATCGCCATTATTGCGCACGTTGACCACGGTAAAACTACGTTGGTTGACAAAATTTTACACGCAACAAAGGTGTTCAGAGACAATCAAGAAACAGGTGAACTTATCATGGATAGCAATGAGCTAGAACGTGAGCGTGGTATCACCATCTTAAGTAAAAATGCATCCGTAACTTATAAGGGCGTAAAAATTAACGTTATTGACACTCCAGGTCACTCGGATTTTGGTGGTGAAGTAGAGCGTGTATTAAAAATGGCCGATGGCGTTTGCTTGTTAGTAGATGCTTTTGAAGGCCCGATGCCTCAAACAAGATTTGTACTACAAAAAGCTTTA
Organism: Sediminibacterium sp.; assembly: GCA_017987615.1. Lineage (GTDB taxonomy): Bacteria > Bacteroidota > Bacteroidia > Chitinophagales > Chitinophagaceae > Sediminibacterium. The sequence continues at coordinate 8,915 of JAGNTI010000017.1, forward strand.
CAATTAAACTTAAAGCCAATTGTAATTATCAATAAGGTAGATAAACCAAACTGTCGTCCTGACGAAGTGCATGACTCGGTATTTGAATTATTCTTTAACCTAGATGCTACCGAAGAGCAATTAGATTTCCCTACTTTTTATGGTAGTGGTAAAAATGGTTGGTTCAACGATAGCTTAACGCCTTGCGATAATATCGATCCATTACTAGATGGTATCTTAAAATTTGTGCCGCCACCAAATGCAAAAACGGGTGCTACACAAATGCAAATTACATCGCTTGATTACTCAACTTTCCTTGGTCGTATTGCCATTGGTAAAGTAGAGCGTGGTGTGATCAAAGAAGGCCAAAACGTAGTGTTGGTGCAGGCTGACGGCTCTATCAAGAAAAATAAAGTGAAAGAGTTATACGTGTTTGAAGGAATGGGTAAGCGTAAAGTAACAGAAGTTGTTTCTGGTGATTTATGTGCTGTTGTTGGACTTGAAGAATTTAACATTGGTGATACCATTGCTGATCCTGAAACACCAGAAGCATTACCAATTATTAGTGTAGACGAACCTACAATGAGTATGACATTTAGTATCAACAACTCTCCATTCTTTGGTAAAGAAGGTAAGTTTGTTACTTCTCGTCACATTCGTGATCGTCTGATGAAAGAAACAGAAAAAAACTTAGCACTTCGTGTTGAAGAAACAGATAGTGCTGATAGCTTCTTAGTATACGGTCGTGGTATCTTACACTTAGGTGTACTTGTAGAAACCATGCGTAGAGAAGGATATGAATTAACCGTGGGAAATCCGCAGGTACTTATAAAAGATATCGACGGAAAAAAACACGAGCCTTTTGAAATATTGGTAGTGGATGTGCCTTCTGAATTTAGTGGTAAAGCCATTGATTTAGTTACACAGAAAAAAGGTGAAATGCTTGTAATGGAATCTAAAGGTGACATGCAGCATTTAGAGTTTGATATTCCTTCTAGAGGACTTATTGGACTTCGTTCACAAATGTTAACCCAAACTGCTGGTGAAGCTGTAATGGCGCACCGCTTTAATGAGTACAAGCCTTGGAAAGGACCTATTCCTGGTCGTAACAACGGTGTACTTATTGCTAAGTTTGGTGGAACAACTACTGCTTATTCTATCGATAAGTTACAAGATAGAGGACGTTTCTTTATCGAGCCAGGTGAAGAAGTATACATTGGTCAGGTATTAGCTGAACACATTAAGCCAGGTGATTTAAATATCAACGCTGTGGAAATGAAAAAGCTAACCAACCACCGCGCAAGTGGATCTGATGATAGCGTTCGTATTACACCAAAAACACAGTTCACCCTAGAAGAGTGTATGGAGTACATTCAACAAGATGAGTGTATCGAAGTAACACCTAAATCTGTAAGAATGCGTAAAACGCATTTAGATGAGAATGATCGTAAAAACGCATCAAGATCTAACGGGTAAAACTAAATAGTCTTATACTAAAAAGGCCTCCGCAAGCGGAGGCCTTTTTTTATGCAAAAAATTTTCGCGCAACAAATCAAGCACAGTTTATTTGCGAGAAGTTTTGCGAGCAAATAATTATTTATTAAGTGTATCCCACAGCAAATCTTTCAGCGCACTTAATCCTGTGTTGGTCACTGAAGATATAAATACGTGTGGTACATTTTTTGGAAGTTCTTTTGAAATCGCTTCTTTTAATTCATCATCAAGCATATCCGATTTAGAAATGGCAATGATAAAATCTTTTTGAAGCATATCAGGGTTGTACTGCTCTAATTCGTTGCGCAAAATGTCAAATTCTTTTTTATGGTCATCGCTATCAGCGGGGATCATAAAAAGTAAAATGGCGTTACGTTCAATATGCCTTAAAAACCTGTGCCCTAGGCCTTTTCCTTCGGCGGCACCTTCAATAATACCGGGTAAATCGGCGATACAAAAAGAACGTGAATCTCTATATTCCACCATGCCAAGTTGTGGCGTTAAAGTGGTAAATGCGTAGTTGGCAATTTTAGGGGTAGCTGCTGTAATAGAAGAAAGCAAAGTTGATTTTCCAGCGTTTGGAAATCCAACAAGTCCTACATCGGCAAGTACTTTTAGTTCTAAATATTTATAGCCTTCAGATCCTTCTTCTCCGGGTTGAGCGTGCTCTGGAACCTGATTGGTAGGGGTTGCAAAATTGCTATTACCCAGTCCACCTCTTCCGCCTTTTAACCAAATTATTTCTTGACCGTCGTAAAGTATTTCAGCTTCTACATTACCTGTTTCTTCATCTTTTGCTAGTGTACCTAATGGAACTTCAAGTATGATATCTTTTCCATCATGTCCGGTGCAATTATTTTTGCTTCCACCTTCACCATGTTCTGCTAATACGTTTTTAAAATAACGCATGTGAAGCAGCGTCCATAGTTGTGCGTTACCTTTTAAAATGATATGGCCACCTCTTCCGCCATCACCGCCATCGGGTCCACCTTTTGCGGTGAGTTTATTGCGCATAAAGTGTCTAGCACCAGCGCCACCATGGCCGCTGCGACAAAAAATTCGGATGTAGTCAATAAAATTATTTCTTTCAGACACTATTTTCGTGCAACACGTATTTTGTTAGAGTACAAAGGTACAAGGTTATATGGTTAACCCGCCTACTAAAATGGTTACCATGTTTTCTTCTAATGCGGCTGCCGTAATTTTTTGTTTAGAACGGTGCCAGCTTTCGATACCACTAATGGCGTGCAATAAAATAAGCACTGCTGTTGGCGCATCAATAGGCTTGATCTCTTTGTTTTTAATACCCGTTTCAATAATCGCTGCAAGGCGCTTGCGATAAATACGACGCTGGTTTTGAAAATTGGAAAGGTAAGGATCGTTCAAATGTTTCCATTCTCTATCACTCACATACACTTCTTCATAATTATTGACCATTTCCACAATATGGAAACGTAATATTTTTTCAATTTTCTGAATAGCAGGTATCTGTTCAGATTCTATTTCGTCAAGCTTTTGTAAAAAACGGTTGGCGACACTAAAACATAGCTCGTGTAGGAGTTCTGTTTTAGACTTAATATGATTGTACAAGCTCGCTGCTTCTACGCCCACCGATTCGGCGAGGTCACGCATGCTGGCTGCTTTAAAGCCTTTTTCTCTAAATAAAATAGCGGCTTTACTAACGATTACGTCTTTACGGGTCGTGTTTTTTTCAGTTTTAATTCTTGCCATAATCTTGAATTTGCACTAACGTATGTTAGCGATATATGCTAAGTTATTAGTTTTTATCGTTAGTTTTTACAATTTAGCCTCAAAATATTGGCTTTTGCCCCCTTTTGCACCTAAATAGCCTATTTTCGCACCCGTAATAAATCAAAAAATATGTCTTTAGTAGTTGTAGGTTCGATGGCCTTTGATGCAATCGAAACACCTTTTGGAAAAAGTGATAGAATTATTGGTGGTGCGGGTACTTATATTGCCTGGTGCGCTTCTAATTTTACGCCTGTAAAACAAATTTCTGTTGTTGGTGGTGATTTTCCGGAATCGGAACTTGCTGCATTAACTGCACGTGGAGTAGATTTAGAAGGTGTTCAAATCAAAAAAGACGAAAAAACATTTTTCTGGAGTGGTCGTTACCACATGGATATGAATTCACGTGACACCCTCGAAACACAATTAAATGTGTTAGAAAACTTTGTGCCAGTTGTGCCAGATAGTTTTCAGGATTGCGAATTTTTGATGCTTGGTAATTTAGTGCCTAGCGTACAAAGCAGCGTGATCAAGCAATTGAAAAACCGTCCAAAACTTATCGTCATGGATACCATGAACTTTTGGATGGAAATTATGATGGATGATTTATTACACACCATTAGCCTTGTGGATGTATTGATGGTAAATGATAGTGAAGCGCGTCAATTAAGTGGTGAGTATAGCCTTGTAAAAGCGGCTAAAAAAATCATGGCCATGGGTCCTAAATATTTGATCATTAAAAAAGGAGAGCACGGTGCGCTTTTATTCCACGAAGACCAAGTGTTTTTTGCACCAGCACTTCCATTAGAAGAAGTATTTGATCCAACCGGCGCTGGTGATACCTTTGCGGGTGGCTTTATTGGACATATCGTTCGCACCAAAGACATTTCTTTCGAAAACATGAAAACCGCTATTATAGTGGGTTCTGCCATGGCTTCTTATTGTGTAGAAAAATTTGGTACCGAGCGTTTGAGAGAAATTAGCAAAGCAGATATTAGCGACCGAATCTCAGAATTTGTAGACCTAGTAAACTTTGACATTAAGTTAGTAGTATAACCTAATTTAAAATATTTTGGCGTTGTATTCAAATGCCCCTAATTTTACATCCGAACATGAGAACATCGAAACATTCAAAACGTATTAAGAAACCACTCTAACCAGGGAGGTGCTTCGTTTTGTAATGTATAAACATACGCAAGAGGCCTTCCCAAATGGGAGGGCCTTTTTTTTAAACCATAAGAAACAAAAACTAAAAAAATGAAAGTAGCAGTAGTAGGGGCAACTGGCCTGGTAGGTACAAAAATGTTACAAGTACTTGCCGAACGTAATTTTCCTGTCACTGAAATTGTACCGGTAGCATCAGAAAGATCTGTTGGTAAAGAAGTTCAATTTAAAGGGAAAGCGTATAAGGTAGTAAGTATGGAAGACGGTAT
>JAGNTI010000143.1 GCA_017987615.1 Sediminibacterium sp.
TCATCACCATTTCTGTTTGCAACAAGTCCTGTTTTTGGAAGGAGCGTTGGATTAAATTGATTGGCTAATAATGCAGATGTAAGCGCTGTTCTATTTTCTGGATTGTAACCAATCTGAAATTTTTCGATGATCTCTTTTCTAAATCCTCGCTCTTGTAAATAGGAGAGCGCGATATTTTTTCCTTCTTCCGATTCTAGTAATTGCTCACTAAAAAACTTTTGCGCAAAATGATTGATCGCATATAAGCTATCAGAAGTTTGAACTAATATTTTTTGTTCGGGAGAAGTTTCTGTTTCTTCAATTTCAATATTGTATCTAGCCGCGAGCCATTTTAATGCTTCTACATAACTATACTTTTCATGCTCCATTAAAAAAGTAATGGAGTTGCCACTTTTACCACAACCAAAACATTTGTAAATTTCTTTTACAGGAGAGACTGTAAACGATGGAGATTTTTCGTTGTGAAAGGGACAGTTGCCTAAGTAATTGGTGCCACGTTTTTTGAGTTTCACAAACTCGCCTACAATATCAATAATATCGATGCGGCTGGTAATTTGTTGTATGGTACTTGGCGAAATCATTAAGGTCACGAAGTTAATAGAACCGAATCAATTATGGTTTATTAACAATTTCAAATAATAAATAATTTAAATACGTTTAAGGTAAACCCCTTTAAAACAAGGCTTTGCTTAAAAATACCACCGAATTACAATATTTTATCCTTTACGGTTGTGAATAACCTCAATTTTTATTAAAACAACCCCTTGAAATATGCCCAAGAAATTTTAACATTGCGTTGATTATTGCGGTGTTTACATGAAAACGTAACGCTATGATAATCAATTATTGTTCATAGAAACCAAAAACTAGTATGAGAAAAATTGCTTCCTTGATGAAAGTAGTTACATTACTACTTCTCATTTTCTCGTTACCATCTATGGCTCAGAGTCAAAATGTCTCTGGTAAAGTTTTAGATGCCGACAAAAAAACACCACTACAAGGTGTAACTGTAAAAGTGTTAGGTACTACATCTACCACACAGTCAAATGAAAAAGGTGAGTTCACCATTAAAGCAAATAAGGGTCAAACCTTACTTGTGAGTTACATTGGTTATGATGGCCAGCGTGTAACTGTAAATGGTGCAACAGTATCTATTTCTATGCGTTCATCAGTATCAGAACTTGAAGAAGTTACGGTAGCGATGGATATCAAGAAAAAACCAAGAGATCTTGGTTATTCTGCGCAAACTGTAAAAGGTGATGAAGTAAAAGAAACACAACGTGAAAACTTTTTAAATGGATTGCAAGGTAGAATTGCGGGTGCAACAATCACTGCAACATCTGGTGTACCGGGTGCATCTTCTACCATCGTATTAAGAGGTTTTAACTCTATGTCTTTGAACAACCAACCGTTATTTGTGGTGGATGGTATCATCATTGAAAATGATGCAATCAACGCGGCAGAAACCGTTCCGGGTGCTGCTGGTCAAAACAACACATCTAACGACTTTACAAACCGTATTGCGGATTTAAACCCGAACGATATCGAAAGTGTTACCGTTCTTAAAGGGCCTGAAGCAACCGTACTATATGGTAGTTCTGCAAGTAATGGTGCGATCATCATTACTACTAAAAAAGCAAAGATTACTGCTGGTAAAAAATTAAATGTTAGCTACGATAATAGTTTCCGTTTTCAATCACTTGGAAATGTACCTTCTATTTATACTGGATTCCAACAAGGGTCTAATGGTATAGCTAGTGCGGGAACTTTTTCTGCATTTGGTCCTGCAATGAGAGCAGATATTCCTGTTTTTGATAACATAGGAAATTTCTTCAACAATTCTGCAGGTACTACACACAACTTAAGTGCTGATTTTGGAACTGCTAAATCTAGCTACCGTGCAAGTGGATCTTTTTATGATCAAACTGGGGTAGTGCCAAACACAAGATTAACTAGAACCAACTTAAGAATTACCAATACCACTAAGATCACCAAAAATTTAGAAATATCTCCATCCATTGCTTACAGTAATAGTATCAATGACAAAGCCATGAAAGGCGCGGGTGGTTATTTACTGAATTTATTTATGTGGCCAGTAACAGATAACGCGATGAATTATTTATTGCCAAATGGTAATAAGCGTTATTTGATTGCTAACAACAATACAGCTGAAGATGCATATTTAGGTACAGTTGCTGAAACAGACAATCCGTTTTTTGCTGTTAACAGAAATGAATCACAAGACAAGACCAACAACTACACTGCTAATTTATCTATCAACTACAATCCTTTAAAGTGGTTGTCAATTGCTGGTCGTTTTGGTTACAATGCATATGAAACTTCAGGTTTTCAATTCCGTGATCCAGAATCTGCATCGCAATCATCAATGGCTAATAAAGGTCAATTAGATAATTACTGGGTTAAAGCAGGTAACTACAACCACACGATTACCGCAACTGCTAAAAAAACTTTTGGTAAGTTTAATGCGCGTGTAACAGTAGGTACAAGATGGGCCGAAAATAGATTACAACGTTTTGGTATTTCTGGTACACAAGATAGTATCAGAAGTTTTGATAGCTCTGCAACAGGTGTTGCTACTAGATCTCGTTTAAGTAGAACTACCTTATACGGCAATAATCAGTGGAACGAAGTGAAATCTATGCAAATAGCTGGTTTTACAGAAGCTACTATTAGTTATAATAACCTTGTTTTCTTAACAGGTTCAATGGCTTTTGAATCTTCTTCCGTATTACCAAAAGCAAATAGAAATTACTCTTACCCTGGAGGAAACATCAGTATCATCATGAGTGACATCTTCCCTAATTTAAAAGGGGGTGTACTCAGCTATTGGAAAATTAGAAGTTCACTAGCACAAACAGCAAGGCTTCCAAACGCCTATGCCAACCAGTCTAACTTTGTACCAACTGTAACAAGTGCATTAACACCTCCAACAAGCCCTAGTGGACTTATCAACGTACCATTACAATATTCGTTTTATAACGCTAACCCTTACTTACGTCCAGAGCGTCAGCAAACTTACGAGGTAGGTACTGAGTTCAGAATGTTTGGTGATGTGTTAACCGTTGATGCGGCTTATTATAATACATTAGCACTTGATCAAATTGCGCAAGGCTTTAGAGCTTCATACGGTACAGGATTTGTACTAAATACTGCTAACAACTCTAGCGTTCGTAACCAAGGTGTGGAACTTTCAATTGGTGTTAAATTAATTCGTAAGAAAGACTTTGATTGGAACATCCAATTCAACGTAAACCACATGTGGAATAAAGTACTTGCAATCCCAATGCCTATTGATATTGCCGGTGCCGATTACTACGATGCATCTACTTGGTTGTATTCTAATGCAAGAGGTGGTTTAAGACCTGGTTACTCTACAGGTACCATCACAAGCTTTGGTTACAGAAGACAAGATTTATCTGCTCCTGGCCCTAACGGTTTATCAAAAAATGATGGTGAAGTTTTAATTTCTCCAACAACTGGTTTACCTATCAATGATGGTGTTTTCAGAGTAAGAGGTGATCGTACTGTTGGTTTAACAGTAGGTACAATCAACCGTATTCGTTACAAGAACTTAAGCTTATCATTTTTATGGGATTTAAGACTTGGTGGTGATATCTTTAATGCAACAGGTATGTACTTAACTACGCTTGGTAAATCTGCTAAATCAGCAGATCGTATGACGCCAAGAGTTGTGTCTGGTATTTTACAAGATGGGTTAGAAAATACAGCTACACCAACTCGTAACACTATTTTAGTTACACCATATTATAATAACTTGTATTACAGTTCTAGTAACATGCCTGAAGAAGATTACATGGAGCGTAATATCAAAGCATTCCGCTTACGTGACATCTCTTTAAGTTATACCATTCCTTCTAAAGCACTTGTAAACAATGCTGGAAAAAACATGGAATATCCTGGCTTACTTGATTATGTAAATTTCAAATCAC
>JAGNTI010000144.1 GCA_017987615.1 Sediminibacterium sp.
AAATTCCAGTACCCATATCAGGGTAATTTACATTAAGCGTAGACCTAGGCTCCCCAGTTGGTAAACTTGGATCAAATCCAATAGGCGTAAACTGTCTTGAGAATAAAAACTTGGTGTAATCGATTGTTTTCGAAACAAAAGATGCCTGAAAACCAATACCCAACCTATGATGTCCATATTTATCCAATTGTTGATTGTAACCAGCAGTAAAAGCAAGGTATCTAGATCTGAGTCCTCCATTATTGGATTGATCATAAAGCGCCATACCGCCAAGACCAAATACATTTTGTTCTTTAAAAACTCGCCTAAGCGCCCTCGTATCAAATGCAACGGTTCCAGTGGTAAAGGGGTTGCTAATAGATTGCCACTGATTACGGTAGGTAGATGAAATTCTTCCCTCGCCTGCAAAAAGTCCGGTTAAGGCAGGATTTAGGGTTAGGGGGGATGCATAAAACTGTGAAAAGTGTGGATCCTGAGCTGCAGCTTGAGATAAACATATAAACGAAAACAATAATGCAAAAACACTATTTCGCATCCAGATTTTTGTGTTATTGTGTTTAATAAAAAAACAGTTTAGTGGTTCAGCGTATAAAACGCTGAAAATCACGCAATATTTGTGACATTATACTTACCTCCAACTTAGACAGATGCATAATATAGACGAACACATTAAATAAAATTGATCTAACTCAGTACTGCATTGAATTCTAGATATAAATCTATAAGTCTGATTCTGGAATTATAGAAAGATCAGAAGAAAAGAAAATGAAAATTACAAGTACGATGTTCGGAAAACAGAACTTAGGATGGGTTATTAACCTATTTTACTGCTGCGCAGCATATAAAGCAATGTATTCAGATGGAGTACATTGGTTTACTTTTTTGAAAGCAACATTAAACGTGCTCTTAGAAGAAAACCCAGCTTCTTTTGACAAGGATTCGATAGTAAACTTGTTCAAATACCCAGCTTTAATTTTTTGATTGACATATTTAATACGGTACATATTCACAAAATCTGTAAAGCGTTGATTAAAATGCTGGTTGATAATAAATGAAAGTTCCCTTGCAGGAATATCTAAATCGACAGCAACTTCATTAATATTTAGCGCATTACTTAAATAAGGCCTTACTTCCTCAAAGTGTTTTTTTAATGCATATATCTCCGCATCATAATCTTTAGGTGCCACTACAGGATCGCGTTTAGCAATATGCAAATCATGTAAACTATTAACTGCGCTACTTTTAAAATAAGGTAAACCAAACAGCACTTGAGGGTGAATCAACAAATAGGTGCTAAGCCCTAAAAAGCTGAATGAAAGGACATAGCCTGGAATCATTAAAACCTGTTCCGAATTTCCCAATTTAGGATCTGTAGCAACAATGATAAATAAGATGATGTATCCAAAAATAGAGGTTGTAAATAAAATATTGAATGTTTTAAGCCATTTAAGGACCTCATTGGTGTGCCCGGTATATTTATCTAACAGTAACTCTTTTTTATAGCTAAGCACAAGTTTCCACTGAAAAAATAAATATAGAATAGACTGAGCCATTCTGCAGATAAACAAATATTTATCAGATACATAACCATTACCTAATAAATAAGTATGTGAAAAATCATCAACAATCGATTGTACCAGCGCCTGTTTTTCTAATGCAGGCATAAAATATACAGGAATATAATTTATAAATACAAGTATAGCTGGAATAAAATGAAAATAATCTGAGGCTTTAATTTTTTGCTCATCTTTTAACACGGACCTTATATAAATATAAGCAAAGGGTGGGATTAAAAAATTAATAGGAGCAGCAGACTTAAAAAGATAAGGGACCCTGATAATCCATCCTGTATAAATCAGTAAATAAATAACAGCACCCAATGAAAAAAACAACATCGAAAACCCGAGAACCCGTCCAGAAAACTGCTGATAATCAGGCAGTCTAAAAAACAAAATATACGCTGTAATAAAGGAACAAAAAATACTACCTAAAAATATTACTTCAGACATATTTTAAAGTTACGTTGTTCCTTATTAATACCCGCGTTCGTTTTTTCCTCCGATATAATTTAGGAATGCCTTGTTTACTACTTTATTACCACCTGGTGTTGGATAGTTACCTGTAAAATACCAGTCGCCGGTATTGGTAGGGCAACATACATGCAAATCTTCGATGGTCTGATAAATAACTTCTACTGGTGTAGACACTTCGGGAGGCGTTATTAGTTCAGCAATTTTATCTGAAATTTGAAGTGTTGTAAAAGGCTTGTAAATATTACGTACAACGTTTTCGGTGTGTAGTTCACCAGCTGCATCTAGCGCTTTTATTTTCTCATGCACTTCCGTTAAAATATGTTCTTGCCCGGTATCATGAAGTAATGCAACCGCTGCTTTAAAAGCTATAAAATCGCCTAACTTACTCATGTCAATACCATAACAATCTGGGTATCTAATTTGCGGGGCCGACGATACTACAATAATTTTTTTAGGATTGAGTCTCGAAAGCATTCGAACAATACTTTCTTTTAAAGTAGTGCCTCTTACAATGCTATCATCAATAACTACAAGCGTGTCTTCTCCACTGCGCACGGTACCGTAAGTAATGTCATATACGTGCTGCACCATTTCGTTGCGGTTTGCATCTTCTGTTATAAAAGTGCGAAGCTTAACGTCTTTGATAGCAATTTTTTCTTGGCGAATTTTTCGGTTCACCATTTCTTCTAATTTCTCTGGGGTAAAATCTTTACCCCAACTTAAAATACGCTCTACTTTAATTTTATTTAAGTAGGCTTCCATTCCTTTTACAAGTCCATAAAATGCAACTTCGGCAGTATTTGGAATATAAGAGAAGATGGTATTTTTTAAATCATGATTGATTCTTTCAAGTACCGTTTCACTTAAAGATCTACCGAGTGCAATACGCTCTCTATAAATTTTTTCGTCGCTACCTCTAGAAAAATAAATGCGTTCAAAACTACAAGCCCTTCTTTCTTTAGGTTCTAGAATTTGCTTGATATGATACTCGCCATTTGGATCTACAATGATAGCAGTACCTGGCATCAATTCCTGTACTTCATTTTCACCTACATTAAAGGTTGTTCTGATAGCAGCGCGTTCACTTGCTGCAACAATAACATCCTCTGAAATATAATAGTAAGCAGGTCTAATACCGTGTGCATCGCGCATTACAAAACTACTTCCGTTGCCTAGCAGGCCTCCAATGGTGTAACCGCCATCAAACATGGGGGTTGCATTTTTTAAAATATTTGCAATATTAGCTGCGTTCGGATTTTTATCATCTTCTTGCACCAAAAAATGATGCACCACTTCCATCATGGCAGCTAAATCACTTTGCTTTTGAAAAGCACCAGGTTCAAAATTTATTTGAGCAAATAAATCGTCGGTATTAACTAGATTAAAATTACCTGCGAGAGCTAAGTTTTTTCCAGGAGAAATATTTCTTTTAATAAACGGATGACAAAACTCAACATTGTTTTTGCCTTGTGTACCATACCTTAAATGACCGAGTAACAATTCACCTAAAAAAGGTAAATGACCTTTCATTAAACCCGGATGATTTTTGATATCAGGTTGGTGTTTTTCCAATTCCTGAATTTCCTGACCAATGGTATAAAATAAATCGGCAATCGGTTGAGGTGCGCTACTGCGCATTCTGTGCAAATACGGATTACCCGCTTCGATATTTAATTTTACAGACGCAATTCCGGCGCCATCTTGGCCACGATTGTGCTGTTTTTCCATTAACAAATACAGCTTGTTGAGGCCGTAGGTTACGCTACCGTACTTTTGTAGGTAGTAAGAAAAAGGCTTTCTTAAACGAATAAAGGCAAGGCCACATTCGTGTTTGATATCGTCGCTCATGGTAGGTATTAATGAGAAGTGGCGAAGTTAATAACTTCGCCACTTCCTTACAATTAAATATGAGCTC
>JAGNTI010000145.1 GCA_017987615.1 Sediminibacterium sp.
CCTTTTCCATCCACACGTGTATAGTATCTAGGTGTGTTCTTGTAAATAGACGTGTCGTTTAAGTTATTATGTAGTACAACAATAAGGGTACTGTCTACTTTGCCGGTAGCAGCAACAATTACATGGCCATTATAATTACCATTATCAATGGTGGAACCCGTAGAAAAAATATACCTGAAACCTTTTGCCATATTTGACTCGTTAACATCCACAACGGCTTTTCCAAAATCCAAGGTGTAGGTTGTGTTTTCTTCTAAAGAGTCTTTAAATTTTATCGTTACATTTTTGAGTTTGTAATCTATAATGGGTGTGTTTTTAACGGTGGGCGATACGATTAAGTTTTCTTGTAATCCCTGTAACGTTACGTATTCATCAAAACTGAGCATGAAATTTTTAGTACGCACATTGGTTGCAGAGTCTTTGGGTAAGGCTACCACTAATTTAGGCGGCAAGCTGTCTCTAGGACCACCACCAGGCGGGATTATATTGGCACAACCCGTTAGGTATAGGCTTATAACTAACATGAGGGCTACTACACCAACTGATTTAAACATCTTTTGTATTGAAAGCGCAAACATAGGCTAATCTCCAGATTCGTCTTGATCTTCATTTAGTTCATGAAGCGCAATGGATATCTTATTTGTTTTGACAAAATTACACCAATGGCATTCGTTTTTGCCACAACCCGTATAAAATTCCTTGTTTTTAATTTTTTGCCATACGGTTTCTATCTGGTGCGTAACGGTAGCGATGTCCTGAGGGGTCACCACTACTTTTTCCTGCTTATACACCCCGGTTTTATCGGGTTCAATAAAATCAAAAGTGGCACTGATGGCTTCCCAGTCTTTGGAAGGGTAATTGTCAATCAAAATTTTATAGAAAACCGCCTGTCTCCAATAGTCACCCCCGTTAGGGTCTTTGTCATGTGGTGGCTTTATTTTGGGCCTAGCTTTATCAATATCTCCCGTTTTATAGTCTACTACATTGACGCTTTTGCCGTCAAATTCTATCTTGTCTAATTTACCTTTTAAGGGCACGCCTTTTACAACAACATTTCTAATATTGGTTTCTGCAAGCATCACTTTATTCCAGCTACCAATATTAGCGTCGTAATAATTGGTTAATACAATTTCACCATACTCCATTCTTCTGTCAAATTGCTCTTTGGTGAAATTTTCTCTGTGACGGTGCATGTACCAATTAAAATCCGAAATAAATAATTCTTTGGATTGAAAAACGTTATTGTTTTTTTGCATTTTTTGAAACAGCATTTCAAGTGCAAAGTGAACCGCAGATCCAAATTCGGTGGCTTCTGATTTCCCAGAAGGTACTCTAACTAAATTGTTATAATAAAATTGTAACGGACATTTAAGGTAGTTGTTAAGCGCCGTTACATTCATGACAAATTTATCGAGGAGCTTGTCTACAAAATCCGCTTCTTCTTTTTCAATTTCAGGTGCTTGTTCTTTACTAAAACCAATTAGCGCAAATTCACTTAATTGTGCTTCACTAATATTTATTTTAGTAGGCACGAGTGCATAACCATCTATAATTTCAGCAACAAATAAAGATGGCTCTATTTCTTTACCATCATTTTTATACTGCGTATAGCTAATGTGTAAATGCTTTGCAGCCCTTGTTAATGCTACATAAAACAGGCGTCTGAGTTCTTCCTCTTCTTTAAATGCTGGGCCGGAAACAAAAATGGTATCCGGTAGTTGGTAGCCGCCGCCCGGCTTCTTTTTTTTCTCCCAATTGCTTGCATTGCAGCCTACTACAAATACATGCTCAAACTCTAATCCTTTAGAACCGTGTGCCGTTAATAAATTGACTGCACTGTGGCTGCCACTTATTTTTGCTAATGGAAGCGCAAGGCCTTCTTTATTCATCAATGAAAAAATAGTAACCAGTGCATCTAAGGTGAGCCTCGGATTTCTGCGTGTTTCTTCTTTTATAAAATCAAAGAGTCCGGTTAGTAATTTTAATTCCCAGTGCTTATCCGGGCTTTCCATGATGCAGCGCAGTAGGCCCGATTCTTTAATACAATTTTCAAACAATGTTTGCAGTGTTTCATTGGGCACATCTGCAATGACTTTTTCGATAAAGGTTGCAGCTGCTTGCAAGCCGGGTATTTCTTTTGAAAATAAATCTTCTCCTTGGCCCGTTAATTTTTCTGCAATAAGTCTGCGCAGCGATGTTTTGTTGTCACCAAATCTGCGGTCCGCAACTGCTGCGCTTAGTTTGGCAATTTCGATGGGTGGTATTTGAAACCAATCAAAATGTAATATTTCAAATAAGAGTTCATCTCCACCATAGGGTATATCATGCTCTGCGGCTAAATAGGTAAGAAGCTTTACTAGTTTTTGAGGCGTGGGTTGGTGTAATATATTTACGCTTCGTTTGCTGTAATAAGGGATATTTTTTTCTTTAAAATAGGCGCCCAACTCTTCACCATACTTGTTTTCTTTATAAATCACGGCAATTTGCCCAGGGGCAGTACCACTGTTGATCAGCGCTTCTACAGCCGTTGTGATACCAATCATTTCGGCCCTTGGCGATTCATATACTTCAATGACTGGGGTATGCGTTAGGGGCGTCAAATTTGTATTGGAGGCCACCAAGTCTTTACTGAGGCCTTCAATTTTTTTGACAAGCCTTTCTTCGTTTTTATCGATAAGGGTTTTTGAAACGTCTAATATGGCCTGCGTAGAACGGTAATTATTGGTGAGTACGACCGTTAACAAGCTATCCGAAAACTTATCAGCAAAAGCTTGCATGTTTTCGATATTGGCGCCCTGAAAACGGTAAATACTTTGATCGTCGTCACCGACAACAAAAATATTGGGGGTATCCCAAAAACTAATGAGTTGCTCTACCAATTTATTTTGTGTTCCACTGGTGTCTTGGTATTCGTCTACCAATATATATTGGTATTGCTCTTGGTAGCGAACAAGTAAATATTTGTCTTCATCAAATGCACGAATCACCCAGTTGATCATGTCATCAAAATCATATCTGTTTTTTGCGCGCATCATTTGTTGAAATACAGGAAAAGCGGCCACTGCTGCACGCAATTTTTCCATTTTTTCTTTTGCTTCCTCAATCTTATTTTCTTTGAGATCTCCAGCCTTAAACCCTTTGTAGGCGCGCTTATACACAAATTCTTCTCGGTTGGGTATGTCTGCAATAAAGGCGTCGATACAGGTATTGATATAATCTGGCGTCCATCCTTCTTTTTTCATGGTAGAAAAAAGTTGTTGCAAATTATTGATCTCAAAATACACATCGCCTCTATATCTTTTTAGCGGATGATTTTTTGGAAACTGATCAATTAATGTTTTAAAGAGCGCAATTTTTTCAAGATCAGAAATAGGATCTAAACTTGTTTTTTCAAACAAGGATAAATTTTCTTGAATGATATCATTACAAAAAGCGTGAAAAGTATAGAGATTTACTTTATAAGCGTCAGGTCCAATAAAATCGAGTAGTCTTTTGCGCATGGCTACCACACCTGCGTCTGTGTAGGTAAGACATAAAATATTTTCCGGCCTAGTGTCGCTTTCTAATAATATTTTTCCAATACGTGCGCCTAAAATTTGTGTTTTTCCTGTTCCAGGGCCAGCAATCACCATAACTGGCCCTTCCATATTATCAACTGCTTTTTTTTGTGCTGGGTTAAGTCCCTGCATCATGGCATTAAAAGCGGCTTGTTGTTCTGTTTTAGTGATCATGCTTAAAGGTAAAATTTATAAGGTTACTTGAGAGCGGAGCACCCCTATTTTTAATTAAAATTTAGTCAAACATTTATACTCCATTTTTGTTGTAAGCTAAACGACCCTTATGTCTAAAGTATATACGATCAAAACGGTGCAAAAAATTCCAATTTCACTAGCCGAAGCTTGGGACTTTTTTAGCAAGCCTTC
>JAGNTI010000018.1 GCA_017987615.1 Sediminibacterium sp.
TACGTTTTCGTCTAAACGAATCAGTGACGATATAAAGCCTGTTTCTTCACAGTTTTTAACCTTGCTGGCTACATAGGTTTCGCTGGCCCCATTATTACCTACTAATATAGCTGCTAAATGAGGTGCTCTTTTTCCACTGGCAGCAAGTGCTGCTGTTTGCGCTTGTAATGATGCTTTTACAGCCGCCGCTGCAATTTTTCCGTCGAGTACTAACATGCTGCAAAAGTATCCTAAAATGAGGCTCAGAAATGCACTATTTTTTTACCATTCATCCTTTTATATTGCCGTTTGATCGAAAAAAACGATCGTTAGTTAGGCTATAATTGATTGAAAATGAAGAGTATACACTCAATTGTTAAAAAGTTTTAACAAATAGTTAATTATTACTTAACTTAGGCTCTTATTTTTTAACCAAATAATATGCAAATGAGAAAATTTTTATTTTTCATGGTTGCAGTGCTCATGCTTACATCTAGTAAGTATGCGTTAGCGCAGCAAACTGTTATAGATGGTAAAGTACTATCTAATTCAGGCGCTGCTCTTTCTGGAGCAACTGTTAAATCTGGAAACGTTAGCGCACTAACTGGCGGTAACGGTGAATTTAGTATTAGAGTAGCAGTAGGTGCTTCACTTACCGTTTCTTATGTAGGCTACACCGATTTAAAGGTGACAGCTGCAAAAGGAATGACTGTTACACTTCAACCTTCAACAAGCGCGCTTGATGAAGTAATTGTAACGGGTGTTGCGAGTGCTACATCAAAGAAAAAAATGACCGTATCTGTAACAAGAGTAGGTGAAGAAAGATTAAGTGCTGTTCCAGCTGTTTCTGCAGCGGGCGCATTAGTTGGTAAAGTTGCTGGTGCAAGAGTTAGCATGGGTTCTGGTTCTCCAGGAGCTGGCGTTGACATCTTGTTACGTGGTGACAACAACTTAGGTATTGGTTCTTCTCCACTTATTTTAGTGGATGGTGTTATCCTTGATGGTTCTTTAGCTGATATCAACGTAGACGATATTGAAGCAATGGAAGTGGTAAGAGGTGCTGCGGCATCTGCACTTTATGGTTCAAGAGCGGCAAACGGTGTAATCGCTATCGTTTCTAAAAGAGGTAACAAATTAGATATTGGTACTTCTAAAGTTACTGTTAGAAATGAAGTTGGTTTCCAACAAATCGCTAACTACATTGACCTTGCAGAAAACCATGCTTTTGAATTAGCTTCTGATTGGGCTACTCAAAAAGTATACACGAAGTATGCAGGTGTAACTTACCCAGCTAACTATGCTGGTGGTTATAACCCAGGCATTGTAGGTTCAAGAAAAATTTCTGCAGACCATTACCTAGATAATCCTTTTGCTGTAACTAAAGACTTACAAAAAGAGTTTTTTGGTACCGGTACAAACATGACCAACTATGTTGCTGTGTCTAGCCGTTATGCAAAAACTAACATGTTTGCTTCTTTTGAAAACAACAAGCAAACTGGTATCGTACAAAATACCAATGGTTATGCACGTCAGAACTTCCGTTTAAACTTAGATCACCAAATTGCACCATGGTTAAAGCTTTCTGCTACAAACCTTGTGATCAATACCAGAACCCAGTATCCTGGTGATGGTGGTGGTATCTTCTTTAACATTGTTCTTGCTGAGCCAGATAACAATTTAAACTTAGCTAACCCAGTAGATGGTCAACCATACTACTTACGCCACAACCATTGGAGTAACGAGCGTAACCCTTTTTATTCTACATGGAAAAATAAGCGTGACGACGTTTCTCAAAGATGGATTGGTAACTACTCTGCAAACGTTAAGTTTACAAAGTGGGCTAGTTTAGACGTAGCACACACAATCGAATCAAACAACTACCACTATACTTCTTACAATCCATATGATACTTGGACTGTTGGTAATGGTGGCGGTAACGCTTATGGTATCACGTACACAAAGGGTAGCCTTTACAAGTACTTCGATCATACCATGAACCAGAATACACAAGCAACTTTAAACCTTGCACCTAAGAAATACAAAGACTTAAGCGTAAAAGGTAAGTTGTCTTATTTATTTGAAGATAAGTTCTATGAGAATTTTGAAGTATACTCTTCTCAATTTGCTGTAAGAGATTTACCTACAATGGAAAACTTTACAACAATCAGAGATGCAGGTTCTCAAAGACAAACTATCAGAGCAAGAAACTATTTTGGTGTTATTTCACTTGATTACAAAGACCGTTACTTATTAGATGCAATGTACCGTTATGATGGTTCTTCATTATTCGGTTCTGAAGCAAAGTGGGCTAACTACTACCGTGTATCAGGTGCATACCGTTTATCTGAAGACATCAAAATTCCTGGTGTTGACGAATTTAAATTACGTGCAGCACATGGAACTGCAGGTTTACGTCCTGGCTTTAACTGGCAGTATGAAACTTATAACATTTCTAATGGTGTAACTTCTCCTGGTCAAAAAGGTAACAAAAACTTAAGACCTTCTCAAACTGCGGAAACTGAATTTGGTATCGACGTAGACTTCCTTAAGAAGTTTAACTTACAAGTGAACTATGCAAAATCTATTACTGAAGATCAGTTCCTTAACGTACCACTTATTCCTTTCGTAAACGATGGTTTTACTTCTCAATTCCAAAATGCAGGTACTGTAGAGTCTAAAACTTTAGAAATTACTTTAGGTGCAAACTGGGTGAAAACTAAAAACTTCTCTTGGAATACAAACGTTGTTTTTGGTCAAACAAAAACAGTTATTACAGAGCTACCTGTTCCTTCATACCAATCTGGTCCTGATGGATTATTCTTCATCAAAAAAGGTGAAACCTATGGTGCTATTTATGGCTACGATTGGGTTAAATCTTTAGATCAAATGAGCAAGCAATTACCAGCTGGTAAATCAATTGCTGATTATGAAGTAAACAACGAAGGTTATGTAATTGCTAAGGGAACTCAAGGTACTTTAAATGAGAAGCCTATTAAATTAAACGATGCAACTGGTGCTTTAGCGTTTGTTAAAATGGGTTCTGGTTTACCTGATTTCACAATGGGTATCAGCAACAACATTACTTACAAAAACTTTACACTTTACTTCTTGTTTGATATCAAGAGCGGTGGAGATGTTTACAACAGAAAATCTCAGTGGTTAACTCGTGATAACAGAAATGGTATCATGGATATGGGCGGTAAAGCTGCTTCTGAAAAGAAAGCTTACGACTACTACCAAGCGTTTTATGATGTAAATACCAATAACAGCTATTGGGTAGAAGATGCATCTTTTGTTAAATTAAGAGAATTAGCTATTGGCTATACTGTAAAAGGAAGTGCACTTCCAGGTTTAAGCAAAGTTGTTAAAACAATGAATGCAAGACTTATTGGACGTAACTTATTAACTTTTACAAAGTACAGTGGTTACGATCCTGAAGTTGGTTCAATCAGAAGTCCATTTGACGATACTGGTTCATACCCTAACTACAGAAACGTTGCTTTCTCTTTATCATTTGATTTCTAAACAATAGAAAACCAAACAACATGAAAAATAAATTTTTATTATTTCTTTCAATTGGGGTTTTGAGTTTTGCATCTTGTAAAAAAACACTTGATGTTCAAAATGACAACCAACCTGATTTTAAGAAAGTATACGCTAGTGGCGAAGACGTTTACAACGTAGCCAGTGGTTTATTTAACGCATACTACAATGGTGCGCATAGCTATAATGGTATGAACATGTTCATGACTACGTCTTCAGACAACGCATCTTGCTCTTGGGGTAACCAAGCAATGCGTGATATGTCTTGGGAGCCACGTAGAGAGTGGAACAACGCACCTAACTATCCTTACCAATCAACTACCAAGTATACATTTGATCAAATGTATTCTGTAATCAACACTGCTTCTAACGTTATCAAAGCGATGAACGGTGGTGTTAAAATTGGTGTGAATGGTGCTGATGACAATTTAGTTAAAGCGTACAGTCGTTTTAGCATGGGTATCGCTTATGGCGTACTTGCGTTAAACTTTGACAAAGCGTTTATTGTGGATGAAAAAACAACCATCCCTGGTGCTAAATTATCTGATGCTAAATCTTACAAAGTAGTTGCTGCTGCAGCTGTTGGATATTTGAACGAAGCTGTTGCATTATCTGCAAGCTCATTCTCTGTGCCTAGCACATGGATGGGTACCGCTTCTGCTGTATCTAACACTACATTAAAAGCAATGGCTAACTCTTTCATCGCACGTATTTTAGCAAACAATGCACGTAATAGCACTGAATTAGCTGCAACCGATTGGGCTGCTGTTAAAGCTGCTGCTGATGCGGGTGTTACTGCTGACTTTAATGTTGTGAACGATGGTTACAACAGATGGTATGCAGATGCTGGTGACTACCTTACCTACCCAGGTTGGGGCGTTACTGATATGTACGTAGTAAACAAGTTGGATCCAAATATTGCACCACACTGGAAAGATGATGCAACATTCCCAACACCTTTACGTTCTACCAATGCAAATGCTGATAAGCGTATTGATACTGACTTTGAATTTGTACCATCAAACTGGTTACAAGCGGTTCGTGGTTACTACCACTGGTCTATTTACCGTCACAAAAGATATGATGATATCTATGCTTTAGGTGAAGGTCCATTACCAGAACTTATGAAAGCAGAAAACGATTTATATCGTGCAGAAGCTAGAGCATACACTGGCGATTTAGCGGGTGCTGCTGCAATTATCAATGCTGGTACACGTAAAACACGTGGTGGCTTACCTGATGTTGCTGCTAACTTAGATGCTATCAAAGCTGCTATCCACGCAGAAAGACATATTGAATTATATGTTTCTGGTATGGGTTTACAGTTCTATGAAATGAGAAAGCGTGACTTGTTACAAGCAGGTACACCTTTACATTGGCCAGTTCCAGCTAAAACTTTAGAAACTTTAGCTGAAAGCTTACCGTTTTACACTTTTGGTGGTCCAACAAGACTTGATGGTGTAAATACATCTAACAAAGGTTGGAGATAATTTATTTCTGACTTAATTATAGTAAAGCGGCCCCGAATTCTCGGGGCCGCTTTTTTTTAAAAATTTCGGTTACTTTTGCTACACAATTTTACCCCATAACGTTACGCTAAACTTTTTACCATGCAAGAACAACAAGGCAATCAACTCAATATCGAAATTTCAGAAGAAGTAGCAGAAGGCAGTTATGCCAACCTTGCGATTATTACGCATAGCAATGCCGAGTTTGTTATTGACTTTGTAAATGTGATGCCTGGTACGCCAAAAAGTAAAGTAAAATCGAGGGTGATTTTTACACCCCAGCACGCCAAGCGTTTCATGAAGGCCCTTGCCGAAAACATTGAGCGTTACGAAGCGGGTAATGGCAGCATTAAAGACCTCGAGCAAATTGAGATCCCCATGAATTTTGGAGGTCCAACTGCGCAGGCATAAGCAGGGCGATCAACTCATCCAAATTTATTTTTAGGGGGTTTGGGTACAATGTCAATAAAATAGGCATAAGTCGGTTTTAAAGTTAAACAGGTAAATGATAACTTCGTTTGCATATTCTACACGACTATGAACCCTTCCGTAAAAATCTTTTCAGGCACTGGTTCTCAGGAGCTTGCACAAAAAATTGCACAACGTTTTGGCGCCCCAATTGGTAAAGTAAACATCCAACGTTTTAGTGATGGAGAAATCCAGCCGGTGTTTTTAGAGAGCGTTCGTGGCGACTATGTTTTTTTAGTACAAAGCACGTTTGCACCTACCGATAATTTAATGGAGCTCCTGCTCATGATTGATGCAGCTAAAAGAGCAAGTGCGTATAAAATTATTGCCGTGATCCCTTATTACGGGTATGCACGTCAAGACCGTAAAGACAAGCCAAGGGTTGCGATAGGATCTAAACTCATTGCTACTTTACTAGAGTCTGCGGGCGCTAACCGTGTTATCACCATGGATTTACACGCGGCTCAAATTCAGGGCTTCTTTGATGTACCTGTAGACCACCTAGACAGTTCAGCTATATTTATCCCTTATATCAACGACCTTAAATTACAAAACCTGGCTTTTGCCGCTCCGGATGTAGGAAGTACCAACCGTGTGCGTGAAATTGCCAGCTATTTTAATGCCGAAATGGTGATTTGCGATAAACACCGCAAGCGTGCCAATGAAATTGCCAGCATGGTGGTTATTGGTGACGTAACCGGTAAAGACATCATTTTAGTAGACGATATTTGCGACACAGGGGGCACTTTAGCCAAGGCAGCCGGCCTTTTAAAGGAAAAGGGTGCCAGAAGCGTTAGAGCCATGATTACCCACCCCGTATTAAGCGGAAACGCCTATTCTAACATCGAGAACAGTGTGTTAGAGGAGCTTGTGGTATGTGACACCATCCCTTTAAAGCAGGAAAGTCCTAAAATTAAGGTGATTTCGGTGGCCGACCTGTTTGCCATCGCTATCCGTAATGCCTATGAAAATAAGAGCATTACGAGCCTATTTATACATTCTCAACTCAAAGAGCGCGGGTAAAAGGTTTTTTCCTTACCTTCGCCGTCCAAAATTTTTTATATGAAATCAATTACAATCGAAGGACACCTGAGGACCGATCATGGCAAAAAAGCCGCCCGCCAAATTCGCTCTCAGGAAAACGTGCCAGCTGTAATTTACGGGGGTGCTCAGGAGGTAAATTTTTACGCTTCTGCAAAGGCATTTAAGCCTTTAGTGTACACTGGTGAGTTCCAAATTGCTGAAGTTACCGTTGACGGTAAAATGTACAGATGTATCTTAAAAGATCTTCAGTTTGACAAAGTAACAGATGCTTTAATCCACTTAGATCTTTTAGAACTAGTAGATGACAAAAAAGTAGTAGCAACCCTACCACTTAAGTATGTTGGAACTTCTGTAGGTGTTAAAGAAGGTGGTAAGCTCGTTATCAAAATCAAATCTTTAAAAGTGAAAGCTTTACCTAAAGATTTAGTAGAGACTATTAACGTAGACATCACTAACCTTGCACTTAACGCAAACATTAGAGTAGAAGACGTGAAAGCGCCTGGTCTTGAGATCATGAACTCTCCACGTATTCCTATTGCTTCTGTAGTAATGACACGTCAGTTAAAGCAAGAAGAAGCAACAGCTGCTAAAGAAACTAAAAAGAAGTAATTCACTTAACTATAGTTTTAAAAAAAGGCCTTCGATTTTCGAAGGCCTTTTTTTTTGTGTGTCTCGTCCTGAAATAAGTTGACTATATTTTATTTATGCTTCATAATCTAGCTTGTAATTACCAATATGCATTTCACTTGATATAATTGCCTTTTTGTTTTTATTGAAATTGTAAAGTCCAAAACCAAAAAGTATAACAGCGCAAGTGAAAAATAAAACTTCTAGGTAAACTAGTAATTCTAATTTAAAAAAGCCGCGAATAGAAAGCCCAGCAATTAAAAAATAAAGAGCGGTTCTAATAAAAGAAAGGAGGGTTGTTTGATTGGCCATATTGGTTCGTTGAATGGCTAACCGCTCTCTTAAAATGAGGTCTTTATTTATTTCTTGCTCAAGTGTATGTTTCATGCGGTAAAATTAAGCATAAACTTTTAATAGCTCATTTCATCCATTTGAACCTTGCCTTTAAAGGTCCAAAAAACAAAAAGCGTGTAAGCGCCAACAAGTGGTGTTCCAATGGAAGCAATGAGTAATAATGTTTTCATTGTTTTCAAAGAAGAAGCAGCATTGGTAATCGTAATACTATTTGCTGGATCATTACTTGCCAGGAGGAGTACAGGAAAAACTTCTAAGGCAACCATGGCAAGTACCGATGCAATAGTAATGGACGAACTAATAAAGGCAAATCGATATTTCCTTCTATTGAGTTGCCTTGGAATATTAGCAATCGCAAGAAACATAATAATGGGTAGTATAAAATAGGCTGGATGTGATCTTAGCTGATCACTTAAGTGTGGAATATATAATAGGGTATAGAGTGATGATACACTAAATGCAATTAAAAAAAAGATTGTAAAATTTTTAGCGAGTATGGTGGTTTTAGCAAATAGTCGATTCTCGGTTTTCATGGTTAAATAAATGGCCCCATGCATCATAAACAGTGCTAAACTGGTTACCGCAACCATGATGCTAAATGGATTTATAAAACTGAGCCAATCGCCAATAAATTCATGATTCTTGTTGAGCGGAATACCTAAAGCCACATTTCCTAACATTAAACCCAAAGAAACAGTAATCGTGATACTTGAAAATGAATAAATAAAATCCCAAGTCATCCTCCATTTTTTTCCGGGCTCTTTGCTTCTAAATTCGATCGCAACGCCGCGCCATATGAGGCCCACAATAAAAACCATGAACGGTATATAGAATGCCGAAAAAATAGCTGCATAAGCTACCGGGAATCCGGCAAACAAAGCGCCTCCACCTATCACCAGCCAAACTTCATTGCCATCCCAAATAGGACCAATTGCATTTAAGGCAATACGTCTACTTTCTTCTTTATTTAAAAATAAATGCAAAGCGCCAGCGCCTAAATCAAAACCATCTAAAATGGCGTATCCAGATATAACTCCTCCAAATACGAGAAACCACCATGTGTTATAATCTATGCCTAATAATGTTTCCATGGTGTTATTTTATCCGTTGATTCTTTCTGCTCGTATGCTATGGGTTTCATTTGTTTCCATGGCTGATACGGGTCCGTGCTTTATTTTCTTGTTCAACAAATAAATAAATAAAGCAAAAAGTGTGAGGTATACCAGTCCAAATAAAATTAATGAAAATACAATTTGATTGGCTTTAACTGATTGTGAAAGTGCGTCAGATGTTCTTAGTAAACCGTATACAACCCAGGGTTGTCGGCCCATTTCTGCGGCAAACCAACCCGCTTGATTGGCTATTTGTGGTAAAAATACGGACCAAGCAAACACATGTAGTAGCCAAGTTTTTTCAAATAATTTTCCTTTGTATAAAAGCCATGATGCATAGGCAGTTAAGCCAATTAAAAACATGCCAATGGCAATCATGATATGGTATACCTGAAAGATGGCGTTAATTTGTGTTGGTCTATTATTTGGATCAAAGGCATTTAAGCCAGTGACTGGTTTATTAAAATCTTGATGTAATAAAAAACTAAGCCCTCCTGGAATTTTCAAACCATTTACTTGTTGGGTTTTATTGTTAACCCAGCCAAATAAATACATATCTGCGGCAGCACTGCTATCATAGTGTCCTTCTAGAGCGGCTAATTTTGCAGGTTGGTTGGTGGCAACACCGTCGGCACTTTTATGTCCTGTTGCCAACTGTGCAAAAGAAAAAAACGTAGCAATAATTAAAGCAATTTTAAAAGAGGGTTTTGCAATTTCAACATGCCTTTTTTTAATTAAATAATAAGCGTTTACACTTAATACTAAAAAAGCGCCCGATAGAAATGCGCCAATCCAAACATGTGTTAAACGGTCCATACTGGATGGATTAAAAACCATGGCCCAGAAGTTGGTAATTTCTGCTCTTGCGTGCATGCCTTCACCAACAATATGAAAACCTGCTGGTGTTTGTTGCCAGCTATTTGCAACAACAATCCAAACAGCACTAAACATGGATCCTAAAAAAACCATGATCGTAGAAAAGTAATGTACTTTGGGATTCACTCTATTCCATCCAAACAGCAGCACGCCTAAAAAGCCGCTTTCAAGTGCAAAGGCAAAAATACCTTCGGCAGCTAAGGCGCTTCCAAAAATATCACCTACGTATTTTGAATAAGCCGCCCAATTGGTGCCAAATTCAAATTCCATGACAATACCTGTTGCTACCCCTATTCCAAAAATAAGGGCAAATATCTTAATCCAGAACTGCGTCATATGTTTATAATGCTGCAGCCCTGTTTTAAGATACATGCCCTCCATAATAACTAAAATAAGTCCTAGACCAATGCTTAAAGGCGGATAGATGTAGTGAAACGCTACCGTAAAAGCAAATTGAATCCGGGCCAATATTTCAGTTTCCATATGTTGTTTTTAGTATGCTAATGGTTGTGCTTCTTTAATCCACTCATTCATGCCTGGACTATAATTAGAAACGTTGGTATATCCTTCTTTTACAAGTAATGAGTAGCCAATAGCCGCTCTATCACCACCTTGGCAATGAATAATAACGGGTTTGTCTTTTGGAACTTTAGCAAGGTTTTGTAATAATGTACCTACAAAAACATTGGTTGCACCTGCAATATGTCCAGCGTTAAATTCTGCAGCACCTCTAAGGTCAATTACCTGCGCTGTTGTATTTGCTTTTACATCACTAATATTAACCATTGTAGAAGTTGATAATGGACCGTTGGCTAGTTCGTTAATTTTAGCAGCGTCCACAAAACCATGGATATTGTCGAGTCCAATACGCATTAATTTTCTGGTTAAATCATCCATTTGACTAGGGGCTGCTAATAAAATAAACGGCTCGTTGTATGTTACAAACCAACCCATCCAAGTAGCAAAAGAATTGTTACCCTGAATATTGATACTGCCCGGAATAAATCCTTTTTCAAAATCTTGTTTGTTTCTAGTGTCAATCAGTTTAACACCTTTATCCATAGCTGCTTTTAATTCGGCAGCTGTCATTTCTTTAATGGTAGGTACTTCTGTTAACAAAGGACGATCTACTTTATTGAGTTCCTTCATTTTTGCAAAATACTTTGGCGGCTCTGGTTGATCTGTTAATAAGAAATCAATAAAGCCAGCTTTGTTTGTTCCATAGCTAAATGCCCAGTTTCTTTTTTTCTCGTAACCTACTGTTGTGCTAGGTACAGCGCCCAAAGCTTTACCACACGCAGATCCTGCGCCATGGCCCGGCCATACTTGAATAAATTCAGGAAGATTTGCAAACAGGTTAATAGACTGATACATTTGCTCAGCACCCTTGTCTTGTGTACCCACCATGCCAGCTGCTTTTTCTAATAAGTCAGGACGTCCAATATCTCCTACAAACACAAAGTCTCCAGTAAATAACATCACAGGCTCTTTACTTGCTGGTGTATCGGTTAATAAGAAGCTAATGCTTTCTGGTGTGTGTCCTGGGGTATGTAAAACCTCAATTTTTAAATTACCAACCATTACCTCAGTGCCATGCTTTAAACCTTCATGCGCAAATTCATATTCCCAACCTTCACCACCTTCGTCTGATAAATACATTTTAGCACCTGTAACGGCAGCTAGTTCACGAGAGCCGGTTAAAAAATCGGCGTGGATATGGGTTTCAAAAATATGCGTGATTTGCATATTGTTTTGCTTAGCAATTTCGAGGTAGGTATCGATATCGCGCTTTGGGTCAATAACCGCAGCAATGCCTGCTTTTTGACATCCAATAAAATAACTTGCTTGGGCTAAGGTTTTGTCGTAAACGTGTTGAAAATACATAAGTATAAATTTTTAGTTTGTTTTATTTTGATACTGCAAAGATGTACTATCAAAACGCCATTCATTGTGACAAATATCACAATCCCAAAACTAAAGGCCGGCCTTTAAATAGCTCCATCCTTCTTCTTGTTTTAGAATCAATTCCGCTACCCCAGATGGTACTGAAACAACGGCTGGTATTAGCATTTGCTTGGTAATACCATATTTTTTCATGGTATTTTCACAAGCATTAAACACAATGCCTTGTTTTAAAAGATCTTCTATATCAGTGATAAGATGCGATTTTGAAGCCACTAAAAAATTGAGTGCTTTACCATGAACAACTACTTCGATAGATATGTTACCGGGCCAAATTTTTGATAAATTTTTGACATTCCCAATAACGCCACCCCAAGCAGCTGTATCTGCTGTATTTAATTGAATCACTACTTTATGCTGCTTTGGCTGGTTATTTGTTTGCGCAAAGGCATTTGTACTTAATTGAATCAATAACGTAAAGACCAATAATTTAATGAGTTTCATGTACAGTTGTTTAAAATGTATAAAATGAGTAATTACACAATATAAACTTTTTATTAATTGCCTGCAAAATGAAGCATGTCGTAAAGACCGCCGCCATTGTACACTTCACTTACACCATGTTGACCTAAAATGCTTGCTGCCATTCCACTTCGATTTCCGCTTCTGCAGTACACTACAATTGGTTTAGGCATTTCACCAATTTTACTTGCGGCGTCCTGAACGGTTTCGAGCGGAATGTTTAAAGCGCCTGGAAAATGTTCTGCATCAAATTCTAGTTGACTTCTAACATCAATGATGGTTGCTTTTTTTTCTTTGATGAGTTCAATAAGATGTGTCATAATTTTTGTTTTTATTATTTGTAGTACTAGATGATAACACAAAATTGGCTCCAAACATCAAGACCATTCGTGATAATTGTCACATGGAGTGTTTTAATTTAACTTATTTTATTTATACACTGTGTGACTGATGTTACGGATAAGTAGTTGGCACGGCGCTAGATTTACGTCTTAAATTCAAGCGTATGAAAAATAAATACCAAATTGTTGTAGTAGGCGGCGGTAATGGTGGCATTACTGTTGCGGCACAACTTTTAAGAAAAGACAAAAATTTAGATATTGCTATTATTGATCCATCGGCACATCATTATTATCAACCTGCATGGACCATGGTAGGTGGAGGTATTTATGATATTGATGATACGGTTAAATCAGAAGCATCCGTTATTCCAGAAGGCGTAACGTGGATCAAAGAAGCTGTTACAGGGTTTGCGCCGGATCAAAATGAAGTGATGCTTGCATCAGGCATTAATGTAGGCTATGCGTATTTAGTAGTGGCCCCAGGCATTCAGCTCAATTGGAATGAGGTAAAAGGTCTAGCAGAAAATATTGGAAAAAACGGGGTATGCTCAAATTATAGTTTTGCAACAGCGCCTTACACTTTTGAATGTCTTAAAAATTCAAAAAGCGGCAGGGCTATATTTACAAGCCCGCATACACCCGTAAAATGTGGTGGTGCTCCGCAAAAAATCATGTACCTCGCTGCCGACTATTTTAAAAAGCATCAGCTGGGAAAGGCTATTCAGGTTGAGTTTTGGTCGGGTGGTACAAAGCTATTTGGCACCAAAAAATTTGAAGACGCACTTAAAAAAGTGGTCGCTAATTTTGGCATCAAAGAAAATTATTATCAGAAGTTAGTAGAAATAGACGG
>JAGNTI010000146.1 GCA_017987615.1 Sediminibacterium sp.
TCAAACCAAATGGGTTTTGTATTATCTGGCTCTGCATTATAATTAATAAATAATTCGTCACCAGCGGCTACTGGCTTAACGGTGGTTATAGAAATAGTTGCGTTGTCAAAATCCATTTCATACACACAGTTGGCAGCATAAGAATGATTGTAAATGGAGAGGTACCCAAGTGCCACACACGCAGACAATAAATCGTCACCCCACTCAAAAATATAATCATACAAAATTGTCTTTTCGAGTTCCGCCCTTTCGGTAGGATTCACCACCAGCACCGGCGAAATTTCTATGGTGGTGCCCACCTCAATACTTTCGGTAGCAAATACACCTCTTCCGCGCTGATCAGATGGGGCAATGGTTAAAATGGGTAATATCATATAAATCAATGTCAGATATGAAGATACAGCCTCTTTTCATATCATTTAATATGGACGATTCACAAATGATGACTAAATTGCGCCCATGTCTTTGGAGCTCGACCAATTAAATATCAACGAACAGTTCGAACAGCTCATCGCTAAAGAAGATAAGCTAGAAATCAAAGAGTTTCTAGACGATCAAAATATTAGCGATGTGGCGGAGCTTATCAATGAGTTTCCCGAGTACGAGGCCCAAATTATTGCCAACATGGCCATTCATAGAGCGGCTAGTGTTTTCAAAATTTTGGATATCGCCCAACAAAAAGACATTGTTAAAGAACTACCTTCTTCAAAAACAGCCGAGTTATTAAATGAACTTCCCGCCGATGATAGAACCGACTTTTTGGAGGAACTACCTAAAGCGGCCATTCGTGATTTAATTAAACTACTCGACCCCGAAGAAAGAAAAATTACCCTGGCCATGCTTGGCTACCCCGAGGATAGTGTGGGCCGTTTAATGAACCCCGATTACGTTTACATTTACGCACACAATACTGTAACTGAAGTTTTTGATACCATCCGAAAGTTTGGCAAAAATTCAGAAACAATTGATGTTATTTATATCATTGATCAAAAAGGCGAACTCGTAGATGACATCAGAATCCGAGACGTAATTTTAGCAGCGCCTAATAAAAGAGTGGATGAAATTATTGATGGCAGAGTTGTATCATTAAATGTACATGACGATCAGGAGCACGCCAACCAGGTATTTAAAATGAACAACCGTGTGGCACTTCCGGTAGTAGATGACAATAATATTTTGTTAGGTATTGTTACCATCGATGATATGCTTTGGGTTGCCAACGAAGAGTTCAGTGAAGACATGCAAAAAATGGGTGGTACCGAAGCCTTAAACGAACCTTATTTAGATATCCCATTATTAAAACTCTTCAAAAAAAGAGTAGGCTGGTTGGTGGTACTATTTATTGGTGAAATGCTTACGGCAACTGCCATGGGTTATTTCCAAGATGAAATTGCAAAAGCCATTGTACTTGCTTTGTTTGTGCCACTAATTATTTCAAGTGGTGGTAATAGCGGATCACAGGCTTCTACCCTTATTATTCAGGCCATGGCTGTTGGTGAAATTACCATTCAAGATTGGTGGCGCGTGCTGCGCCGCGAAATTACCAGCGGTATGTTACTAGGCTCAGTGCTTGGTATTATTGGATTTATTCGCGTAGGCGTTTGGCATTCTATCTTCCCCAATATTTATGGCGAGCACTGGATGATGATTGGATTTACCGTAGGATTTTCATTAATAGGCGTAGTTCTTTGGGGAACCTTATCAGGCTCTATGCTACCTATCTTTTTAAAGCGTTTAGGATTTGACCCTGCTGTTTCGTCGGCACCATTTGTGGCCACCCTTGTTGACGTAACTGGGCTGATTATCTATTTTAGCTTTGCCTATTTATTCCTGCAAGGACTACTGTTGTAAATGGATCTATTTACTGGTTAAAACTTAAGTCCAATACCAAGTTGCAAAGAAGCTGTTTTCCAAGTTTCCATGTCATCAATGGCATTAATATTTTGAAGGCCCGCAACATATCTTCCATAAATTCTGAAAGAACTCAAATTTAATTGCGCACCCACTACTGCCGATATATCGCCTGACTTAAATGCATTTTCCGCGTTGGTTAAAACGTTTTTGTCCTGACCAATAAGTATGCCGTATTGAGGACCGGCATTAATAGTGATAAGCTTACCTACATTAAGACGCAGTAAAACTGGGATACTTAAATAATTAAGTCTTGTATATGCGTTGTCAATTAAAAAAGCTTGACTAAATCTAGAATTATATAATGTAGAAAAACTAGAACGCTTGGTCATGGTTTGACTGTACAATAGTTCCGGTTGAATTCCTATAAATTTATTGATGTCAATTTCAGCAAAAGCACCAGCCATATAGCCCATATCAAAAGCATCATTAAAAGATTGTCCGTTTACCTTATTTAAGTTTAGACCACCTTTTACGCCAATTCTAAATCCACCTTGTGCGGCTGCTTGCATTGAAAAGAAAACAACAAAACCAATTAAAATAAATGTCTTTTTCATAATTGAAAGTTTAATAACAGTAAGTTCTAACAATTAAAACGAAAAAAATAACAACTAATTGTTAATTAAGCCAACAATAACATTTTACACAAATTCTATGACAGTAATTTCTGGAAGTATCCCTACCCTTCCCGGGTAACCAATAAATCCATATCCTCTGTTTACATATAATTTTTGAGCACCTTGCTCGTATAAACCCGCCCACTGCTTGTACATCCACTGCACGGGACTCCATTTAAAATACGGGTTTTCGAGGCCAAATTGCATGCCATGTGTGTGACCAGAAAGCATGAGATCAATACCCGGATATTCAGGTAATATTTGCGCATCCCAGTGGCTAGGGTCGTGACTTAAAAGTATTTTAAAAGGAATATTTTCGGTGCCCGGATACGCCAAATCCATTTTTCCATATTTAGGAAACCTGGCTTTAGCACCCCAGTTTTCGATGCCTAATAAAGCAATTTTTTCGCCTTTTTTGTCAAGTACCACGTGCTCATTCATCAGTAATCGCCAGCCCATATTGGCATGCACTTTTTTAAGCGCTTCCAAATTATCAATTTTAGCCTGCGCTGTTGGCCACTGAACATAGTCGCCATAATCGTGATTACCGAGGGTAGAAAAAACACCAAGTGGCGCTGTTAAACGTCCAAAAGAATTTTGATACGGTTCCATTTCGGTAGCCCTGTCATTTACTAAATCACCAGTAAAAACAATGAGGTCGGGCTGCTGCTTTAATATTAAATCGATGCCTTTGTTAACGGCACGAATGTCCTGAAAACTACCACTATGAATATCACTAATGTGAACCATACGCATACCTTTAAATGCTTCCGGTAAATTTTTAAAAGAGAGTTTTATTTTTTTTATTTGGTAATTGTATTTGTTTCCAAAACCAAATAATAAAGTTCCAAATAAAGTACCCCCAAGTCCAAGGCCCAGCCAACTTAAAAAAGTAGATCTAGGAATACCCTGCCCTTCTGGACCCATATACTGCGCTCCTGATAATGGAAAAATTTTATTCATGAGTAGCAAAGCGCCTCTTCGAATATCGTCGGCAACAAAAAATAGAGAGCCAATTAATTTGGCTAAAAAAAGTCCAATCAAAATTGCAAACACATAATTCCTAAAAATTTTAGAGGTCTGCAAAAATTGGAGGTATGGAAAAGAAAGCATGGTAGCGATGGTAAAAAAAGATACTACCCAATAGGTTATAAAAATAGCCTGACGCCCCCTTTCGGACCCCTGCTGGCTTACTGTTTTTAAGGCCTGAAAAACGTATAAATCCAGTATAAAAATGACAAGAGCGATGATCCACCAGCTTGTTGCACTACGCATAGGTTTGGGTTATTTGGTTGATTTTATGCCAAAATCGATTGGAAAAAGGCAAAATTACCCCTTTTTTAGCCGTTTTTAGGGAAATTTGACAAGGGGT
>JAGNTI010000019.1:0-4441 GCA_017987615.1 Sediminibacterium sp.
ATGTTACCGGCGTTTTACACATGGGCCATTGCTTAAACAATACCATTCAGGATATTTTAATTAGACGTGCCCGTATGCAAGGCAAAAATGCTTGCTGGGTACCCGGAACAGACCATGCTTCTATTGCTACAGAAGCTAAAGTGGTGGCCATGCTTAGAGAGCGTGGTATTACCAAATCAAGTTTATCGAGAGACGAATTTTTAGCGTACGCTTGGGAGTGGAAAGAAAAATATGGAGGCATCATTTTACAACAGCTTAAAAAAATGGGCTGTAGTTTAGATTGGGATCGTACTGCTTTTACCATGGATCCGGATTACTACAAGTCGGTTATCCAAGTGTTTTTAGACCTTCATAAAAAAGGACATATTTATAGAGGTAAAAGAATGATCAACTGGGATGTTAAAGCAAAAACGGCCCTTTCTGACGAAGAAGTTATTTATAAAGAAGTTCAGAGTAAATTATACCATATCAAATATGCCATCGAAGGCAGCAATGATTTTGTAACGGTTGCTACTGTTAGACCAGAAACCATTTTTGGTGATACAGCGGTTTGTGTAAATCCACTAGATGAACGTTACAAGCACCTACATGGTAAATTTGTTTTTGTTCCTTTAGTTAATAGACGCGTTCCAATTATTACAGACGAGTACGTTACACTAGATTTTGGAACGGGTGCTTTAAAAGTGACGCCAGCACACGATATCAACGATTATCAATTAGGTCAAAAATATAATTTAGAAGTAATTGATACCCTCAATGATGATGGTACCATGTCTGAAGCGGCACAATTTTTTGTTGGTGAAGACAGGCTTGATGTGCGTAAAAAAATGGAGGCGGTTTTATCCGAGGCTGGACTTTTAGAAAAAGTAGAAGCATACACAAACCAAGTTGGTTTTTCAGAAAGAACAGATGCTATGGTAGAACCTAGGCTTAGTTTGCAGTGGTGGGTTAGCATGAAAGATATTGCAACTCCAGCATTACAATCTGTTATGGAAGAAGCCATTCAGTTTCATCCAGCCAAGTTTAAAAACTTGTATCGCCACTGGATGGAAAATATTAAAGACTGGTGCATAAGTAGACAACTTTGGTGGGGCCACCGCATACCTGCTTGGTATGCACCTGATGGTAGCGTTGCTGTTGCCGCTAATGCAAATGAGGCACTTGCTATCTTACAAGAAAATAATGCGGGTCTTACACTTGCAGATATTAAACAAGATGAAGATTGCCTTGATACCTGGTTTTCAAGTTGGCTATGGCCTTTTGAAGTTTTTAAAGGCTTATCTAATCCGGGCAATGAAGAAATAAAATATTATTACCCTACACAAACACTTGTAACCGCTCCTGAAATTATTTTCTTTTGGGTAGCGCGTATGATTATGGCGGGTCATGAATACATGGATCAAAAACCTTTTGAACATGTATACTTTACAGGTATTGTTAGAGATAAGCAAGGCCGAAAAATGAGTAAGAGCCTGGGTAATTCACCAGACTTATTAGGACTTATTGATGTATACGGCGCAGATGCTGTAAGGTTTGGCATTATGATTGCCTCTCCTGCTGGTAACGATATATTATTTGACGAATCAGCTCTGGAACAAGGGCGCAACTTTAACAATAAGCTTTGGAACGTACTTAAACTCATACAGGGTTGGGGCAATAGAATGGACGCCCATGTTGATGCAAAAAATGAAAAATTTGCAATGGACTGGTTTGAGAACAGACTCTCTCAAGTACAACAAGAAGTAGACGTTTTACTCAACGGATTTAAATTATCAGAAGCGCTTAAAACCATTTACTCGCTTATATGGGATGATTATTGTAGCTGGTATTTAGAATGGATTAAACCTGGTTTTGAGCAACCTATTTCTAAAGAGGTATACGAAAAAACAGTTGGCTACTTAAATGAGATGATGCATATGCTACATCCATTTATGCCATTTATTACTGAAGAAATTTATCATTTGGCAAGTGCTCAATCAGATGATCTTTGTAATAAAATAGCTCCTACTTTTGCAAGCCCAAATAACAGTATTGTAGCAGGTGGCGAACTATTAAAACAAGTAATATCTGCACTTCGTGATGCGAGAAATAAAAATCAATTAAAGCCAAAAGATACCATCACGCTTCATATACAAACAGCTAACACTGATACCTACAAAGCCATTGAATCTATTTTGTGCAAACAAGTAAATGCAAC
The DNA here is from genome assembly GCA_017987615.1 of Sediminibacterium sp. Lineage (GTDB taxonomy): Bacteria > Bacteroidota > Bacteroidia > Chitinophagales > Chitinophagaceae > Sediminibacterium. The sequence continues at coordinate 2,198 of JAGNTI010000019.1, forward strand.
AAGTATAGAATATACAAATAGCAGTGTAGATAATACCATTGTTGTAGCGGTAGAAAAAGATAAGTTTTTTATTGGCACCAGCATTGAGCTTGATGCTACTGCTTTAAAAGCAACATTATTAGCAGATTTAGCTTATCAAAAAGGCTTTTTAGAAAGTGTGACTAAAAAATTAAGCAATGAACGTTTTGTGCAAAATGCAAAACCTGAAGTGGTAGCATTAGAGCAACAAAAACAAGCCGACGCTATTGCAAGAATTGCAACCATAGAAGAAAGTTTACAATCATTATAATTTTTTAAGCGGCATGATGCGTAAACTATTTTTACTAGCGGCCCTATTTTTATTTTTGGTTGCAAATACTTTGCAGGCACAATCAAGTGGTGAGCTTAACACCTTAAGACGCATCAATCCGGACAATCCAAATAACGCTGTTTGGACAAGCTTGTCTACTACCTCCAAATATATTAGTGTTGGTGTGCCAGTTGGTTATTTTGTTGCAGGACTTATTCATGACAACAAAGATTTAAAGCAAAAAGCCGCTTATACTGCAGCAGCCATTTTGTTAAACACGGCTACCACTACCCTTTTAAAAAATGTGGTAAAAAGAGAACGACCATATAATACCTACACAGGTATATTTCCAGATAAAATTGAATCTGATTTTGCGTTTCCTTCTGGGCATACATCATCTGCTTTTGCAACGGCAACATCGCTTGCTATAACAACTAAAAAATGGTATATAGCAGTGCCAGCTTTAGCATGGAGTGCAGGTGTTGGTTATTCACGAATATATTTGGGACAGCACTATCCTTCTGATGTTATTATGGGTGCGCTTGTGGGCAGTAGCTCAGCACTTATTTGCCACTGGGCATCCAAGCAATTAGCCAAGCGTAAAAAATCTAAACCTGTTCTAGTAAAATAATGTCTACCTCCTTACATATTAGAGCTGCAGATATAAATGATATTGCAACCATTAGAGATATAGCAAACATTACATGGCCAGTGGCTTATGGATCATATATCAGTAAAGCACAGCTGGATTATATGCTAGATATGATGTATAGCGATAACTCTTTGCTAGATCAAATAAATAAAGGACACCAGTTTTATATAGCTGAACAGCATAACAGCCCAATTGGATTTGCCTCTGTATCTAAAGAAGAAGATAATTCCTGTAAGCTCAATAAATTATATGTTTTGCCTACTTCTCAAAAAACAGGTGCTGGAAAAGCATTGTTACAACAGTCCATTGATTACGCAACATCGTATGCAGCTAGTTGCTTGTACTTACAGGTTAACAAGCAAAACAATGCACAGCATTTTTATAGTAAACACGGCTTTACAGTAAGAGAGGCTTCTATTTTAGAGATTGGCGGTGGTTATATCATGGATGATTATATCATGGAACTAGTTTTTAAAGGCTAGTACACAAGCACGTGTGTTTGCTTAATAATACCCATTACAAATACACTTTGTACATGACCAATATTATCAGCTTCGCTTAATTTATTAACGTGAAAATTATAGTAGTCGTCCATGTTTTCGGCAACTACTTTTAGCATAAAATCAAATTCACCAGAAATATTATAGCATTCAATGACTTCGTGCATCTCTAATATGCTTTTGATAAATCTAGCACCCGCATTTTTGTTGTGCTGCTTAAGCGATACATAACAAATAACGGTAAGCCCCTTTTTAACCTTATGCGGGTTTACTAGTGTTGCATATTGCGTAATCACTCCTTCTTCTTCTAACCTTTTAATGCGCTCATGAACAGGCGTTGTACTTAACCCCACTTTATCAGCTATTTCTTTAACCGTTACCCTTGCGTTGGCTTGCAATAACCTTAAAATGGCTAGATCTTTACTGTCTAAGCCACTTGAAATAGTGGATTCCTCTTTTTGAATGCTTTTTTGTACCATAAAATGAGTGTTTATGCTGTATTTAAGCTCAAATATATACTTTTATTCTATTTATAAATATAATTTTAGTATTAAATACTATAAATATACCTTTGCACTTCATAAATAATCTAAATAAGTAATTATGTCATCACTTTCTTCTATCGACTTTAGTTTAAAAAACAAAGTAGCGGATATCAGTCTTGCAGATTGGGGCCGTAAAGAAATCAGATTAGCTGAAGCAGAAATGCCAGGTTTAATGAGTATCCGTGAAGAGTACGGACCAAGTCAACCATTAAAAGGAGCTCGTATTGCGGGTTGCTTACACATGACCATTCAAACAGC
>JAGNTI010000019.1:4541-8143 GCA_017987615.1 Sediminibacterium sp.
GACATTATTGTTACTGCTTCTGGTTGTCGCGACCTCATTAACGAAAAACATTTCCGTGCAATGAAAGACAAAGCGATCGTTTGTAATATTGGTCACTTTGATATTGAAATTGATATGGCTTGGTTAAATGCTAATTATGGTCATACAAAAGATACCATTAAGCCACAAGTAGACCTTTACAATATTGAAGGTAAAGATGTAATTGTACTTGCAGAAGGTAGACTTGTAAACTTAGGTTGTGCAACTGGTCACCCATCATTTGTGATGAGTAACTCATTCTCTAACCAAACACTTGCTCAAATAGAATTATGGACAAACCATAAAAACTATGAAAACAAAGTGTACGTTTTACCTAAACATTTAGATGAAAAAGTAGCGCGTTTACACCTTGCAAAAGTGGGTGCTCAATTAGATGAATTAACTCCTGAACAAGCTGCTTACTTAGGTATTCCACAACATGGTCCATTTAAGTCTGACTTATACAGATATTAATAGTTCCCCCGGATTTAAAAAATGCCCGACCTTTATGGTTGGGCATTTGTATTTTAGCCCCTATTTACATGATGTTTAGAAGCTGTCGCATACTCATTTTTTTTCTCACTCTTATATTAATAAGTGAGCAAATTATTGCGCAAGAAGATTCGACCATTCATAACTTACGAGATTCAACATTTATACTACGTAGCAAAAAAGGGATTTTTAAAAAATTAGGCGATGCTATTTGGATAGACGCTCCGCAATTTGAAGTTCAAAATAGCAACAGCGTTACTAAAAACGAATTTTCATTTGCAAAGTTTAAGGGTAAAATTATCAATCAGATTCAGATAAACAGCGTTTCTTATGAAATACCATTTGATGATACCATGCCATCCAGTAAAAAAATTAAACGAGCGGTAGAAGAAGCATTGTATAATAGCACGAGCAATAAAACAATGCTCAAAAATTTATTTTTCGGAATCGGCGATACTTTATATCCATACCTCATAGCTGATAATGAAAAATTTTTAAGAGAAATTGCTTTTATACAAGATGCAAGAATTTTCGCAAGCATAGATCCTGCAGACACCAATGGAGTTGTAATAAATATTCAGTGGAAAGATATATTTCCATTTGGCGGAAGCGCAAACATTGGAAGCTTCCAGTCTTTTAATGCAGAACTAAACCACAACAACTTACTAGGCCTGGGAGACAAAATTCAAATCAATGCCCTTTACGATTTAGACAGAAGGCCACTTGCTGCCACCGGATTTGAATATATCAAACGAAACGTAATGGGGACATTCCTAAACCTTAGCATTGGTTACGATAAAATTAAACCCGCATTTAATAGTGGCAGAAGAGAAGAATATGCGCGGTACATAAAAGGTGATTTACCCCTTGTAAGTCCCTATCATAGTTTTACAGGTGGCTTTGAATTTGGAAAATACGAATCCAATAACACCTATACCACAAGACTTCCCTATCTACATGTTTACAAATACGCTTATGGTATTATGGACGGATGGATGGGTATTAATATTGGCGCTGGACTTAGGGTTAAGGATAATTTACAAACCCGTTTAAGAAAGTTTATAAGTTTTAGAGCTATGTCCAAAAGATTTAGCGAGATACCAGATACTGCAATCATAAAATACAATATTCATTATAGCAATATAGATGCTGGCCTTATTGCATTTAATATTTTCAAACAAGAATATTACCATACTAATTTTATTTATGGATTTGGCCGAAACGAAGACGTTCCAGAAGGATATGGATTATCTATAGTGAGTGGCTTAACCCAGCGAAACTCGCGCACAAGGCCTTATATCGGCATCGATTATGAAAGAGACTATTTTACAAGTCAACAAAACTATACCAATTTTATTATCAAATTAGGCGGGTATTTACACAATGGCTCATTAGAAGATATTAGCTTTTTAAGTGCTGTCAATTATTTTACGGTGCTCAAAAAATTATCCAATCCAAAATGGTCAAAAAGAAATTTTGTTCAAATTAGTGCTACCCAACAATTAAAAACCATTTTAAACGAGCCCCTTTATTTACGCAGTGAATATGGTATTCCAACATTTAAAAATGACAATATTCAAGCAGCAACAAGGGTGTCATGTAATATCGAGTCTGTGTATTATAACAAGGTAAAATACTATGGATTTAGCTTTGCCCCTTTTATTTTTGTAAATAGCAGCTATATTAAATTAATTGGTGAAGATATTCAAAAAGGTAGCATATACACCGCTCTTGGACTAGGTTGTAGAACCCGAAATGAAAATCTAGTATTTGGAACCATTGAGCTTAAAGCTTACTATTATCCACGCACTATTTCAAACATGAATCCACTTAATGTAAGCCTCACCACAGGCCTAAGATTTAGGTACAATAGTCAGCTTATTCGCAAACCAGATTTTATCCAACTAAACTAAATAATTAATAAAATCGACAACCTTTACATAGCATATTTGTTATATCGATATCAATACAAACATTATGGTTCAAGCTTATAATTTTTTAGCCAGTTGGCAACTTTTTCCAGAAAAATGTTCATTTGAACATGGCCTTGCTCCTAAAAGTGGAAATTATAAAATTGAAAGCATCAATAATGGTCATGCGCTGCTCATTAGTAGCAACTGGGTAAGTATCGAAAACGAAGCTTTTTACACCCAGCACGAAGTAGTACCCGATGCCTCATTAAGGGCTTTCGAAAACCAAATATTAGCAGACAGTATTTTATCAGAAATACCCAATGCTTCTACCCTCGTTACCCGTTTTATAAAAGAAGAAAAAACAGTTTTAGATGTAACGCATGAAATACTTGCCAATGGTTATTTAAAAATTACCCAAAAAGGAACCACTCCAAGTGGAGATGCTTTTACAAACACTGAAATCTACCACAAACAATTAAGTGTAATGCCATATGCAGCATCGGCGGCTGGTGTTGCTATTAGACCCACCAAAGAAGGTGTTATTAAACACAAAGCTTTGTGGGCTATGGAAGAGCAAACAAATATGCAGCTTGATCAAATCAAACAACAAATTGAGTTACTTGCCAAGCAAGCACAAGAAATTAGAAAGCGTAAAGAATTAAGTTTAATGATTTACGAAGCCAAGCTTGGGTTTAAACCTCAAATTGGACATACCTATCATTTATATGAGAAAAAAGATGGCAATCATATGCTCTCGTTGGTATCACCGCAGGAATGGGGCGGCAATGGTCCTTTCAAACAATTTATTTCGAGTGTCAGGTTATTAGCCGATCATACCTGGGTAGAAATAAGCGAATAAAGACTTCCGCCTTTTTCAAACAAGCGGTCAACGTGTTTTTCTACGGCTTCGTCTTTTATTAAAACGGGCGCATGATGTGGTTTGATTCTTGCATCAATAACAAGTGGCCCTGTACATCCCCAATGTTTATTTTCCGTAAAAGATCCAATCCCATAAATATCATGAGATGGATTACTTCTAGTATATGTAACCCATAAATAATTATTTAGGCTTGCTGCTGTAAAATTTGCATCATCACATACAACAATAATAGCTAAGCCTTCTAATGTAGCACCTGACAACTGTGCATCTAATGCATTCATTTGTTCCGCAGCTTCTGG
>JAGNTI010000019.1:8243-13069 GCA_017987615.1 Sediminibacterium sp.
GTAATTACAAAATCAGCATCAGTACTTAAACAAAATCCATCTTCGTAGGTATATCTAAATCTTCGAGAACCCAAAAGTCCTGCAAATGTCATTTCGCTAATACCCTCTGGTAGCGGCATTACAGCTGCTACACTATGTGATGGCGGGCCACCAATAAAGCAACTTACTTTTAGTGGTTGTCCTTTTTTATTGGCTTTGGTTTGATGTACTCCAATGCCTCTATGTAATTGATAGTGTAATCCTATTTCTTTATTTAACGTATAATCGTTACCCGTTAATTGAATACGGTACATGCCTAGGTTGGCATTAAAAATTCCTGGCTTGTCTATGTCCTCGGTGTACACTTGAGGTAGTGTTACAAATGCACCACCATCGTTTTTCCAATGTTTGATGAGTGGTAAATCTGAAATATTTATTTCTTGATATTTTACCGGCTTATTAAATGGATTTTTTAAAGGAAGCGCTTTAATAGCTGCAAGCCCTGCCGTAAAATTATCTAGTGGATGCTTAAGGGCATCTATCGGATTGTTTCTTAATTGAATGAGTTTTTTTACCGAGTCTAAGCTATGTCTAAAAATGTACTTGCTTCTTTCGAGTGTTCCAAAAAGGTTGGAAACGGCCCTAAATTTTGACCCTTTTACATTTTCATATAAAATTGCCGGGCCTCCCATTTCATATACACGAAGGTGAATGGCTGCCATTTCTAAATTAGGATCCACTTCTTCTTTGATACGTACTAAATGACCTGCTTTTTCTAAATCTAATAGACAGGCTTCTAATGATGGGTAAGACATACTACACTAACAATTTTGTATCGATATAGTTCGTAATAATTGCCTGCAAATTAATGCATAAGGAGTCAAGATTTTAGTATTTTTACAATATGACCCATTTAAGTGTAAACATCAACAAAATTGCCACTTTGCGTAATGCTAGAGGTGGCAATAACCCAGATGTCATTAAAGTAGCCCTCGACTGCGAAAAATTTGGCGCAGACGGCATTACGGTTCACCCCAGACCAGACGAGCGTCATATCACCTATAAAGATGTGCAGGAATTAAAAAAGGTACTTACCACAGAGTTTAATATTGAGGGAAACCCCACCGAAGAAAAGTTTGTAAAACTGGTATTGGATACCAAGCCCCATCAGGTAACACTCGTGCCAGATGCACAGGGTCAGCTCACCAGTGACCATGGCTGGGACACGGTTAAACACCATGACTATTTAATTAAAACGATTGCGCTTTTTAAAAATGCAGGTATTCGGGTTTCCATATTTGTAGACCCCATTACTTCTATGGTTGAAGCTGCCGCAACTACTGGTACAGACCGTATTGAACTATACACAGAGTCATATGCTACTGCTTTTACAAAAGGACTTCAAGAAACAGCGGTAGAACCCTATAAACAAGCATCTTTATTAGCGCATCAATTAGGATTAGGCATTAATGCGGGTCACGATTTAGACCTTCAAAACCTCGCTTTCTTTAAAAAATCAATTCCTCATTTACATGAGGTAAGTATTGGGCATGCACTTGTCTGCGATTCCTTATATTTAGGATTACATAATACCATTCAACTCTATAAAAGACAACTTCAATAAAGGCCACTATGAAAAAAACAATCCTTGCGCTAATGATACTACTTACTTCAGTAGTAGGGATGGCACAAAAAATTAAACCCGTTTTACCAGTACCTACCAAAGAACATTTGGTATGGCACGAAAAAGAATTTTATTTGTTTATACATTTTGGCCCTAACACTTTTACAGATAAAGAATGGGGCGATGGTAAAGAAGATCCAACTGTGTTTGCGCCTACCGAGCTTGATTGTAATCAGTGGGTGCGTATTGCAAAACTTGCAGGTGCTAAAGGCATTATATTAACGGCTAAACACCATGACGGCTTTAGCTTGTGGCCTTCAAAATATAGTACGCATACCGTTAGAGAAAGTAAGTGGTTAGAGGGTAAAGGTGATGTAGTAAAAATGCTTTCGGATGCTTGTAAAAAAGGCGGTATCGAAATGGGCGTTTATATTTCTCCATGGGACAGAAACCACCCCGATTATGGCACGCCTAAATACAATGACATTTACATCGCTACCATGAAAGAATTATTAACCGGCTATGGTAAGTTTTTTGAACTATGGTGGGATGGCGCAAATGGCGAAGGTCCTAATGGTAAAAAACAAGAATACACATTCAGAAGATTTGAAGATTCGGCATTTAAATTTCAGCCGCAGCTAATGATATTTAGTGATATCGGGCCAAGCATTAGATGGTGTGGAAACGAACGCGGTATTATTGGTAACACCAATTGGAATTTATTAGACACTGCTGGTTTTTATAGAGGACACGGCGGCCCACCAGAAGACACCCTTAACCAAGGTAATGTAAATGGTAAATTATGGATTCCTGCAGAAGCGGATGTGTCTATCAGACCAGGATGGTTTTATCATCCAAAAGAAGACAACAAAGTAAAATCGGCAAGTACCTTATTTAATTTGTTTTTAAAATCTGTGGGTAATGGCGGTAACTTATTATTAAATGTACCTCCCGATAGACGCGGCCTTTTTAACGAAGCAGATTCTGCATCACTGGTAGGTTTTGCGGCACTCAGAAAAAAAGCATTTGAAAACAATGTATTAGCAGGCCTTACACCTATTACCAAAACAAATGCAGCTGGACTTGTAACATTAACCTATACTTTTAAAAAGCCTACAAAGCTTAATGCGGTTGTATTACAGGAATTAATTGAGCATGGACAACGCGTTAAAAGTTTTACGATAGAAGCTAAAGAAGAAAGTGCAACGGGCAATTTTGTAAAGATTTTTGATGGTACAACCATTGGCCGCAAAAAAATTGCAACGTTTAACCCAATCACTACAACTTCTATCAAAATAACCATCACAGACGCTAAAGCAGCAGTATACCTTAAGCCTACTACTGCTTACGATTTTGGCTTTGAGATAAAAAATTAAGTAAATTTGCACCTTAAACAACGCGTATGAGCACCGTTCAACCAATAGTAGGCATTATCATGGGAAGCGACAGTGATTTAACAATCATGCAAGATGCTGCCAACATTTTAAAGCAGTTTAATATCCCATTTGAATTAACCGTGGTGTCTGCACACAGAACCCCTATTCGTATGGTTGAATATGCAACAACTGCAAAATCTAGAGGGCTACAAGTTATTATAGCAGGTGCTGGTGGTGCTGCTCATTTACCAGGTATGGTTGCAGCCATTACTACCCTACCTGTTATTGGCGTTCCAATAAAATCATCCAACTCAATTGATGGCTGGGATTCTGTACTGTCTATATTACAAATGCCTAGTGGTGTTCCAGTAGCAACCGTTGCACTTAATGGCGCAAAAAATGCTGGTATTTTAGCAGCTCAAATTGTTGGCGCTACTAGCGATTCTGTTTCTGCAACAATCGCTGCTTATAAAGAAGGTTTACAAAACGAAGTATCTGAAAAAGTTAATAAATTAAAAGGAGACTGGAACAATAGTTTTGATGTGTAATCAAAAGCTATCTGTAAAGGCGCTAATCCTTTAGGTATAAAAGGGTAAATCCTTTACTAAAATCATCGGAATTTTCTACTATGGCACTCACAAAATGGGTGCCATAAATTTTATACCAATCGGCAATATTTTCTACGCGCTCTTGTAAGCTTCCGCCAGGAAATAACTCTTCTACAATTTTTGTTATTTGATGTTGTTCCACTTCAAACTTTCGTTTTTCGGCACGAAGCATTTTCTTTTGAACCTGCAATAACTTTTGCGATTGTTTGTGTGATAATGCCTCAATATGATCCACTAAACTAGCATCAATACTAGCTGCTTGTTCTTTAATAAGCGTATACTGCGCCTCTATGGCAGCCATTTGAGCATTAATTTGTAAATGATGAACCGTATTGGCTTTTACAAAACTATCAATGATAACTTGCGGACGACCTTTAAATAAATTGATCGTATTAATTTGCATCTTTTGCAACAGTTGCGACTGTTTGGCTGTTACAAGTAAAAAGGAATTGCGTAGTAATAAAACTGGGTAAGGCACTGCCGCTTCTGCAAAAACTTGTTTAAGCTCAAGCCAATACGCAAGCTCTCCTCCTCCTCCTATAAATGCAATATTGGGTAAAATGGTTTCCTGAAAAACACCTCTCAAAATAACGTTAGGGCTATAACAGGATGGATTATTTTTCACATCCTCCAATATTTGATCCGTAGTAAAATGTAAACCTAAAGCTGCAACTTCAAAACCATTACTGGTTTGTACAATACGTTCTCTTTTATTGCCTTGTAAATAAAACAAATTAATTTCTCGGCCGGCAGCCTGTACTTTATAATTCGCACTTAATTGTTGAATTATCTGCTGCACCGATTTATTCGAAAACCCAGTGGTTAATTCTTTTTCAATAACACCCGTAAATAGTGATTTTAACTTGTCACTATCTGGGAGTAACACTACAAGACCATATTCACCAAATAAATGGTTTACAATTTCAAAAGTGGCATCAGCAATTGTTTTACCAATTGTAAAAGTATTTTTTAAAAGGTTAACCCATGCAGCTCCTTGCACTGACACACCTAACTGACCTTCTATCAATTTAATGAGTGAAAGTAATTCAGCATCAACTAGCATACGGCCTACTGCACCCGTTTGTTTTGTTTGCCACACTAGTTTTTGGCCACCAATGGTAACAAAGCCAAGCTCTTCGATGTCAGCATCTTCGGAACCCATATAGTAAACGGGCACAAAATGAGCACCTGGTATTTGCTTTTCTAATGAACGAGATAAAGCAATGGTGTGTGCAATCT